>JBNMPW010000068.1:0-15230 GCA_051277205.1 Oceanicoccus sp.
CAACGGAGATGGGCGTCGATGGCTTTCGATTTGATTTAGCGCCAATTGCCGGTCGCGATGCCAAGGGCTTTGACCCCCAAGCCAGTTTTTTCCAAACGCTATCACAAGACCCTCAGTTAGCCAAAGTAAAGCTCATTGCCGAGCCTTGGGATATTGGACCGGGTGGCTATCAATTGGGCCATTTCCCTTCACGCTGGAGTGAGTGGAACGATAACTACCGCGACACTGTTCGCCAATTCTGGCGCCGCGATCCCGGCCAGCTACCCACCTTTGCTCGTCGCTTGCATGGCTCTAGTGACATTTTTGAACATGGCCGCCGCCGCCCCACCGCCAGTATTAATTATCTCGCCAGTCATGATGGTTTTACCCTCAACGATTTAGTGAGCTATCAAAATCGTCACAACCTCGCTAACGGCGAAGACAATCGTGATGGCCACCGAGAAAATCTCAGCGAAAATTTTGGCGTAGAAGGCGACTCCGAGAACCCCGAAATACTGGCCGCACGCCGTCGCCAACAACGTAATAT
Organism: Oceanicoccus sp.; assembly: GCA_051277205.1. Lineage (GTDB taxonomy): Bacteria > Pseudomonadota > Gammaproteobacteria > Pseudomonadales > Dasaniaceae > Oceanicoccus. The sequence goes on from JBNMPW010000068.1 coordinate 527, forward strand.
GCTAGCGACATTAATGCTTTCCCAAGGCGTACCAATGTTCACCGCCGGGGATGAGATGCTGCGAAGCCAGCAAGGCAATAATAACGCCTACTGCCAAGACAATGAGCTCAACTGGCTTGACTGGGAGCATATACAGCATTCCAGCTATAGCAAAAATCATCAACAATTTGTGCGTCGCTTGCTAGAGATTCGTAACCAGCATCCAGTACTAACCCACGATAACTATATTCATTCGCCAGCACCGAAAGGTAGTCCAAGTATCCATTGGCTCAGTAGTGATGGTACTGAAATGCGCGACGAGCACTGGCAAGAGCACCATAATTATTTTCTCGGTTATCAACTTAAAGACCCCAATAAAGGTACTTTGCTCGCCATATTTAATAATGGTAGAGAAAGACCGTTTATGCTGCCCAAAAATCTATCCAATCAATCATGGCAATGGCTGATCAACACCGCCGAAGAATCAGGATTCGCCAGCAACAACGATGTGTCAGGCAAAACCGACATTCTTATTGCCGGGCGCTCAGTAGCCGTTTTAAGCAGTATTAAGGAAAACTAAACAATGAAAAATAATAGCATCACCGATTATGTCCTGCCTCCCTTAGGGATGGATCAAGAACAATTAGCCGCTGATTTAAGTCGCCATTTGAGTCTCAATTTAGGCCGCGATGAAATTAGCGAGTCGCATCATTATTTGTTTCGGGCGCTGGCCCTCACTGTCCGTGACCGCTTAGTTGAACGCTGGCGTGCCACCCGCGACCGCTATATCGAACAACAGCCTAAACGTATCAATTACATCTCGCTGGAATTTTTGATGGGTCGCGCGCTCAGCAACGCAGTAATGAATTTAGAACTCGAACAGCCGGTGCAGGAAGCTCTCACCCGCTATGGCTGCGACCTAGAAGCAGTGGCCGATGAAGAGCTCGATGCTGGTTTGGGTAATGGCGGTCTTGGCCGTCTAGCCGCCTGTTTTCTCGATAGCTGCGCCAGCTTGGAATTACCGGTTACCGGCTATGGTATACGCTACGAATTCGGCATGTTTCACCAGAAAATCAATAATGGCTATCAGCTTGAGTCTCCCGATCACTGGCTTCGCGATGGCAGCCCTTGGGAAATCGAAAGCCCTGAAAATACCTGCCGCATTCACTTTTTTGGCCACAGTGAACATTATGTCGACAGCGATGGCAGCAAGCGTGTGCGATGGGCTAATAGCCGCGATGTGCTTGCGATAGCCTATGACGTGCCGATCCCAGGCTATCGTAATGAAACCGTCAACACCCTACGCTTATGGAAATCAGAAGCCACCGATGAATTTAATCTCGATGACTTTAATGCGGGTAGTTATATCGAAGCAGTCGCCGCAAAAAACCTCGCCGAACAAATCACTATGGTGTTGTACCCCAATGATGATAGCGAAAACGGTAAAGAACTGCGTTTACGCCAACAATACTTTTTAGTATCCGCCAGCTTGCAAGATGTGCTGCATCGCTGGATAAAACATAATGGTGCTAACTTCGAAAACTTTGCCAACAAAAATGCGTTTCAATTAAACGACACACACCCATCTGTGGCAGTGCCGGAACTGATGCGTTTATTAATGGACGTGCATAACCTCGGCTGGGACCAGGCTTGGAAAATAACCCGTGCCACCATGGCTTATACCAACCACACTTTATTACCAGAAGCTCTGGAAAGATGGTCGGTAGGTTTATTCAAAGAATTACTGCCGCGGATAATGGAAATCATCTTTGAAATCAATGCCCGTTTTCTTGCCGAAGTGGCAGCCTACTGGCCCGGTGATTGCTTCAGGCAACAGCGCCTATCGATTATTGAAGAAGGCGATTACCCCAATGTGCGTATGGCACACTTGGCGATTGTGGGCAGTTATTCGGTCAACGGTGTTGCCGCCTTACATACCCAATTATTAAAAAGCGGCTTGTTTAAAGAGTTTTATGAACTGTGGCCAGAAAAATTCAACAACAAAACTAATGGCGTTACTCCCCGCCGCTGGTTGGCACATTGCAACCCAGAATTAAAAAACTTACTAACAGAATTTATCGGCGATGACTGGATTAAAGATCTGGATAATATTACCGCACTGAAACCATTAGCCGACGACCCAGATTTTCGACAGCGCTGGTGGCAGGTCAAGCATAACAACAAGCAACGACTGGCGACCTTGGTCGAGCAAGAGTGTAATGTTAGCTTTGACCCCAATATGATGTTCGATGTGCAAGTAAAACGTATCCATGAGTACAAACGGCAACTACTCAATATACTGCATGTGATCCATCTTTATGACCGCGTCGTGCGCGGCGATACCGAAGGCATGCAACCACGCTGTGTGCTGATTGGCGGTAAAGCAGCGCCCGGTTATGCGATGGCAAAAACAATTATCAAGTTAATCAACAATGTCGCTGCCGTGGTCAACACCGATGCCCGTCTAAAGCCTTGGCTGCGAGTCGCATTTATCCCCAATTACCGAGTCACCTCGATGGAAGTGATTTGCCCAGCAACTGATTTATCAGAACAGATATCTACCGCCGGTAAAGAAGCGTCCGGCACCGGTAATATGAAGTTTATGATGAATGGCGCGCTCACTATTGGTACCTTAGATGGCGCCAATATTGAAATCCGCGATGCAGTTGGTGAAGATAACTTCTTCCTCTTTGGCCTTGAAGCGCACCAAGTTCCGGAGCAACGTAAACATTATCGGCCCAGCGACATCATCGATGCCGATGAAGATATAAGCCGTGTAATGCAACTCATAGAAAGCGGCCATTTCAACTTGTTTGAAAAAGGTATCTTCGACAGCGTTATTGGATCCATCCGCAGCAATGACGACGCATGGCTGACGGCAGCTGATTTTCGCAGTTATATCGATGCGCAAAATAAAGCATCGAGTTGCTATCAACAGAAAGAAGAATGGACTCGAAAAAGTATTTACAATACAGCGGCCAGTGGCCGTTTTTCAAGCGACAGAACGATTCGTGATTACAGCGAAGATATTTGGGGACTATCAGCGAGCCATAAACCAAGGAGATAGAGATGGACACTAACAATGAAAAAGGGTTGGCTGACAGCAGCGAACAAAACTACCGTTATATCAGCCGCCTTACCAAAGATACCTATGCGCTGGTACTGGCGGGCGGACGCGGCTCACGATTGTATGACCTAACTGAATGGCGCGCTAAGCCGGCGTTATTTTTTGGCGGTAAATTTCGTATTATCGATTTTCCGTTATCTAACTGTATTAATTCTGGCATCCGCCGAGTAGGTGTATTAACACAATACAAAGCCCACTCTCTGGTTCGTCACTTGGTCAGCGGATGGTCTCACTTTAAAAAAGAATTGGGTGAGTCCGTTGAAATATTGCCGGCGTCTCAGCGCTATAACAATAATTGGTATCAAGGCACCGCCGATGCGGTTTATCAAAACCTCGATATTATCCGCGAAGAACGCCCCAAATACGTATTAATTTTATCGGGCGATCATATTTATCAAATGGATTACGGCACCATCTTAGCCGCCCATGTTGAAAGTGGCGCTGACATGACAGTCTCTTGTTTAGAGGTACCAATTGAAGAAGCAGCCGGTGCTTTTGGCGTCATTAAAGTCAACGAAGACGGCAGAGTCATCGATTTTGAAGAAAAACCCGAACACCCATCACCTATTCCAGGCCAAACAGAACTCACCTTGGCATCAATGGGTAACTATGTGTTTAACACTGACTTCCTGTTTGAAAAATTAATCGATGATGCCAAGGACCCAAATTCAACGCACGATTTTGGCAATGACATTATCCCCGCAATCATCAAAGACCATAAAGTATTCGCCTCGCCGTTTCGCGATCCAAAAACCAATGACCGTGCTTACTGGCGCGACGTGGGAACATTAGATTCTTTTTGGGAAGCCAACATGGAGTTAATCCACCCCAAACCACCACTCAATCTCTATGATCCCGATTGGCCAATATGGACCTATCAATCGCAGCTTCCGCCTGCCAAATTTGTGTTTAACGAAGACGATCGCCGCGGTATGGCAGTCGATTCAATGGTCTCGGGTGGCTGTATTGTATCGGGCTCTAAACTGGATAAATCGATCCTATTTTCAAATGTTAGGGTGCATTCTTATTCAACCATTACCGAGACGGTGTTACTGCCTGAGGCTAATATTGGGCGCAACTGTACCATCCACAAAGCCATTATCGATCGCGGCTGTCATATTCCTGCCGGCACCGAAATTGGTCTCGATCACGAAAAAGATCGGGCTAATGGTTTTCGGGTGACCGATAAAGGCGTAGTCCTAGTAACCCGCGGGATGCTGGGACAACCAGAGGGCTTTCGCTAGTTGAAGGTTCACCTAAGCGACTAAAATCTCAATAATAAAAGCACCTCAAGGCCTATAAAGGAGAGACAAGGTGAACGTTGAAAAAATAATGAGCCAAGCCTTTGCCGGGCAAAAACCCGGTACTTCCGGCTTGCGTAAAAAAGTCGTCGAGTTTCAGCAAACGGGCTATCTAGAAAATTTTATTCAGTCAATTTTTAATACTATCAGCCCTTGTCAGGGTAAAACCTTAGTCATTGGTGGCGACGGCCGTTATTACAATCGCGAAGCAATCCAAATTATTATTGAGCTTGCGGTTGCTAATGGTTTTTCTACCTTGTTAATTGGCCAAGGCGGTATCCTCTCAACCCCAGCAGCCTCCTGCGTCATTCGTAAGCAGCAAGCCTGCGGCGGTATTATTCTTTCTGCCAGTCACAATCCAGGTGGTCCGACCGAAGACTTTGGGGTGAAGTTTAATGGCGACAATGGTGGCCCTGCCAGCGAGACAGTCACCGAGGCGATGTATCAGCAAACTTTACACATCGATCATTATTTACGGCAAGACAGCGGCCTGATCGATATTGATAAAATAGCCACGGTGACCGTCGCAGGGACTGACATTAAAGTGATCGACCCGATTGCTGACTACAGCGAGTTGATGGCGTCTTTATTTGATTTTGAGGCTATGCGCCAGTTATTGAGCGGCGGTAAATTCCGTATGTGTTTTGATGCTATGCATGCGGTAACAGGCCCCTATGCCAAAACTATTCTTGAGCAGCAATTGGGCGCCCCCGTCGGTACCGTTATAAACGCCGTGCCGTTAACCGATTTTGGCGGCGGCCACCCTGATCCCAATCTAGTGCATGCCAAAGAGTTAGTGGCAAAATTAGGCGGTACAGACGCACTCGATTTTGGCGCCGCCTCCGATGGTGACGGCGACCGCAATATGGTGCTGGGCAAACAATGCTTTATCAACCCCTGCGACAGTTTGGCAATCCTTGCGGCTAACGCCACCGTTGTGCCTGGCTATGCAGAGGGCATCAACGGTGTGGCCAGATCTATGCCCACCAGTAGCGCTGTCGATCGCGTCGCCGCCGCGTTAGGTATTGAGTGCCACGAAACTCCTACCGGCTGGAAATTTTTTGGCAACTTATTAGATGCTGATAAAATAACCCTCTGCGGCGAAGAAAGTTTTGGCACCGGCTCCAACCATATCCGCGAAAAAGACGGTCTCTGGGCGGTATTATTTTGGCTCAATATCATTGCCGTTAAACAACAGCCCTTAGCAGAAATCCTGAGCCAGCATTGGACCCAATATGGCCGTGATTATTTTAGCCGCCACGATTATGAAGCTGTCGACAGCGATAAAGCCCAACAAATGGTGAGCGTATTACGCGCAAAACTTGCGCAACTGCCCGGCCAAGAATTCGCCGGTCTAACCGTCAGCGCTGCTGACGATTTTAATTATCTGGATCCAATTGACGGCAGCCAAAGTAGCGCGCAAGGTATACGTGTTTATTTCAACAACGGCGGCCGCTTAGTTATTCGCTTGTCAGGTACCGGTACCCAAGGCGCTACTTTACGCGTTTATTTAGAGCGTTTTGAAGAGCGACATGACTATATGGACCAAGACCCGCAGCTCGCCTTGGCCGCGTTAATTAACGCCGCTCAGCAGCTGGTCGAAATAACACACTTTACCGGTCGCACAATTCCCGATGTGATTACCTAGTCATCACCGGTAAAATAGACAGCACATCCCTACAAACCCATAGCAACAGAGCAAGATAAACCGTTATGACTAAATCTAAAGTCGCTATGAATATCGTAATGCTGGCCGCCGAAAATGATGCCTTACCTCATGGCAAAGTGGGCGGCATAGGTGATGTTGTTCGTGACATACCGCCGGCGCTCGCAGCTCTTGGCCATCAAGTGCATGTCATCACCCCCGGCTATCAAGCTTTTTCCCGTTTGCCCGGTGCCGAGCGCGTTGCCAGCTTCAGCACCAATTTCGGTGGCCGCTTACAAGCCATTGAACTGTTTCGCGTACCGGCTAAGTCGGCTACCGCCAATGTCACCCTATGGGCATTGGAACACCCATTGTTTGCCATTGGTGGCGATGGTCAAATCTATTGCAACGACGCGTCAAATCGGCCCTTTGCCACCGATGCCAGTAAGTTTGCTTTATTCTGCGCAGCAGCCGGCAGTGCGATTATCGATAACCACTTTGGTGATGTCGATGTATTGCACTTGCACGATTGGCATGCGGCTATGTTGGCTGTACTTCGGGCGTTTGATCCTGGCTATAAAGCGTTGCAAAAAATTGATACCGTTTACACCATTCACAATTTAGCTTTACAAGGTGTCCGACCGCTGGCGGATGATGAATCATCGCTACATGCTTGGTTTCCTTCGCTGCAATATAACGCTGAGTTAATCACCGACCCACATGCCAAGGGCTGTATTAACCCCATGCGGGCCGGCATTAATCTCAGCGGTAAAGTACATGCAGTATCGCCAAGCTATGCCAAAGAAATTTTGCGGGCCAGTGATTATCAACAAGGTTTTTTTGGTGGCGAAGGCCTAGAGGCCGATTTGCAAACCGCTGAAGATGAAGGCCGCCTATATGGTATTCTCAATGGTTGCGAGTATCCGCCACGGGCTAGCAAAGCAAACACATTACAACAGCTATTATCGATTGCCAGTGATGCCTTGTTGCCTTGGTTAGCACGCCAGCAATGGGTGGATAGCGCCCACCTGATTGCCGATAAACGGCTACAGCAACTCAAGCTACAAATTGACCAGCAAGCACCCGCCTTTATCGCCACCTCAGTAGGCCGCATCACCGCGCAAAAAGTTCGCCTATTACAACAACCGCTAAAGGATGGTGTTAGCGCACTCGACCATTTACTAACTGACCTTGGTGAACAAGGCTTATTTATTTTACTAGGCAGTGGCGATGCAGACTATGAACAGTTTCTTTGCCAAGTCGCCGCCCGTCATAGCAACTTTTTATTTCTGAAAGGCTATTCCGAAGCAGTGTCGCAAATACTCTACGATTGCGGTGACCTGTTTATCATGCCCAGTTCTTTTGAGCCTTGCGGTATTAGCCAGATGCTCGCCATGCGCGCAGGCCAACCCTGCCTTGTACACAGTGTTGGCGGCTTAGCTGATACCGTAATTGACGGCAAGACAGGCTTTGCATTCAGCGGCAACAGCCTTGAGCAACAAGCTGAAAATATGAACGCCTGTTTTAAAAAGGCATTATCAAACCAGCAGAGAAAAACCAAAAAATGGCACAGTATTACTCAAGCTGCAGCTAAGCGCCGTTTCTTATGGGCAGATATTGCCAAGCAATATGTCGAGGAGCTATATTAATCAGACTAGACTTATCACTGATCAATAATGAGCCGCTCTGATATTGAGCTAATCTCCCTAGCCATTGCTGCCATAAGGCAATACCATAGCGTCATAACTTTATCACCCATATGGCAGGCAGCACATGAGCGCATCAAACCCATACACTCCCCCTAAAGTTTGGCAATGGGACAGCGCTAACGGCGGCAAATTTGCCAACATCAATCGACCTATAGCCGGCGCCACCCATGACAAAGTACTACCTGTTGGCAAGCACCCGCTACAGCTTTATTCATTAGGTACACCTAACGGTGTCAAAGTCACCATTATGCTGGAAGAGTTGCTAGCACTGGGCAAGACTGAGGCTGAGTATGATGCCTGGTTGATTGATATCTCTGAAGGCGATCAATTTGGCAGTGGTTTTACCGATATCAACCCAAACTCCAAAATCCCCGCGTTGATGGACCACAGCACCACACCATCTACTCGCTTGTTTGAATCAGGCGCAATGCTGGTTTATCTTGCAGAGAAATTTAACGCCTTCTTGCCAACGGAGCCTGCGGCGAGAGCCGAGTGCTTCTCTTGGCTATTCTGGCAGATGGGCAGTACACCCTTTCTCGGCGGCGGCTTTGGTCACTTTTACGCCTATGCTCCTGAAAAATTTGAATACCCCATCAACCGCTATGCAATGGAAGTTAAGCGACAATTGGATGTACTCGACCGCAATTTAGCCTCAAGAAGCTACCTAAGCGGCGATGATTACACGATAGCCGACATCGCCACCTATCCATGGTACGGCGTGTTGGTAGAAGGTAAGCTCTATGATGCCGCAGACTTCTTAGATGTCAGCAGCTATAAACATGTAGCCCGTTGGGCGCAAGATATCCACGACCGCCCCGCCGTCAAACGTGGTCGCCGAGTCAACCGCAGTTGGGGTGATGAAGAGCGGCAGATACATGAACGTCACGATGCCAGTGATATTGATTAAGGCTGTATATAAGTAGGATTTGATGGGGTTGGTGTGCCGATCATAAAGAGACCTATGTCGATCTAAGCCCCAATCGGCAAAGTTGGCAACAGTCAGTCTCTTCGACAACGATGGCCTAGCCTGTGTTTCTAAGACCCGCCGCAACACCAGCAATGGTGACCATAATCGCCTGCTCCAACATAGGGTCGGGCTGTTCGCGGTTTCGCTGCAATAACTCCACCTGCAATACATTAAGGGGGTGGATATAAATATTGCGGAGGTCAACAGACTCCCTTGGCCATGGCTGGTTCGCTAATAACTGTTTCTCACCATTGATAGCCATAATTGTTGCTGTATCTCGCTGCAACTGCTCTCTCAAAGTTTGCCCAATGCTTTGTAGCTCTGCTGGCACCAGCAGCTTATCGTAGTAAGCTGAAATACCCGCATCCGATTTTGCAAAAACCATTTCTAACATCGATAAACGGGTAGAGAAAAACGGCCATTGCTCCGCCATTTCTTGTATCAACTCACCATCGTCAGAATCTAACAATTGCTGTAAGGCTTGTGCTGCACCCAACCAAGCTGGCAACATTAAACGATTTTGGCTCCAGGCAAAAATCCAGGGGATCGCCCGTAAGCTTTCAATACCGCCATTGCTTTTACGCCGTGCGGGCCTAGATCCCAATGGTAGTTTGCCCAGTTCCTGCTCCGGTGTTGCATGACGAAAATAAGCGACAAAGTTGGGTTCTTCTTTAACAAAAGCACGGTAGCTGTCACAGGACAAGGCCGATAATTTATCCATCGCCACTCGCCAGCTAGGTTTAGGTCTAGGAGGCTCAAGTAAATTCGCCTGCAACACGGCGTTGGTATACAAAGCCAATGTTTTAATCGCAATAGCACTTAAGCCAAGTTTGGCACGAATAGTCTCGCCCTGTTCGGTAACTCTTAAGCCCGCCTTGAGTGAGCCCGGTGGTTGCGACAAAAGTGCTGCATGGGCAGGCGCACCGCCACGACCAATACTGCCACCGCGACCATGAAACAAGGTTAGCTTAACGTTCTGCTGCTCACAAACGTCGAGCAGTTTTTCCTGCGCACTGTATTGCGCCCAAGACGCCGCCATTACACCGGCATCCTTTGCTGAATCCGAATAACCAATCATCACCATCAACTCATCGCCAATAAATGATTTATACCAGGCATTATCCAACAGCGCTTTAATAACCTGCGGCGCGCGATTAAGATCATCTAAAGTCTCAAATAATGGCACTACTGGTAGCGCGAAGTTGCACCCCGTTTCTTTTAACAACAACTGTACGGCTAAAACATCGGAGAGCTGCCGCGCCATTGAAATCACATAGCCTCCCAAAGCTTCTGCGGGTTGCTTTGCAATAACTGCGAAGGTATCGAGTACCTCCTGAGAGTCTTCACTGGCCTTAAAACTTCTACCAATTAACGGCCTGTTACTTTTTAACTCGGTTAACAAAAACTGTTGTTTTTTCTGCTCATCCCATTGTAGATAATCGCCCACATCTAAGTGGCTACATAACTCCGACAATACTTTGCTATGACGACTACTGTCTTGGCGAATATCATGACGTACTAAGTGCACACCAAAACAACGAATTCTTCTTAACAAATCAATAGTGGCTCCATCCGCAACACTCTCCATACCAGAGTCCAGCAGTGACTGATAACAGTTGTAGACGGGTTCCCAGAGTTGATCTTGATGACTGATAACATCGGTGACTTCCGATTGAACGCCGTCCAACTTATCTTCAATATATTGCTTGGTGTTTTTTAACTGCTCACGTAATGCGCCTAACACTGCACGATAGGGCTCATGCGACTCGTTAGTTAACTGTTTAAGTGTTTGATTACAGGCCGCCATGGATAATTCTGCACCCAACTCATTCACCGACTTCAGATATAAATCTGCAGCTTGCCAGCGGCTGAGCAGCAACACTTCTTTGGTCACCACCGCTGTCACATTCGGATTGCCGTCACGATCACCGCCCATCCAAGAGGTAAATGACACTGGCATACTCTCTAGCGCCAACCTGTCACCGGTCGCCTCAAACAAGGTATTATCTAAGCGGCGCAGAAAATCAGGGACAGCTTGCCACAGTGAATTTTCTACTACTGCAAAACCCCACTTTGCCTCATCAACCGGCGATGGCCGATCAATACGAAAGTCATGACTAAACCAAATTTGAGTTATTAACTCTCGCAGCCGTCTGTAGAGCTCTTTTTGTTCCCGATCAGTTTGTCCTTGCAACTCCAATTGGCCAAGACAGTGATCAATGGCGTCATACTTATGGATTAGCGATCGACGTGTAATTTCTGTCGGGTGAGCGGTTAATACCAGATCAATTTTTAATGCCTTAACCGCTTCACCAATAGCCGCTTTCGAAATATTATTGACCTTCAGACCATCAAAAACATCCCTCAAGGTTTCAGTCGCAGAAAACTGCGAATCCATTTCGCGGGAATGACTATGTTGCTGGTCAGCGATATTGGCTAAATTGAGAAACTGACTAAACGCCCGCGCCACTGGCACCAGCTCTTCATTATTTAAACCACGTAAAATAGACAGCAGCTGCTCACTATCTTCACCCGCTTCAGCATTATTCGCTCGAGCGGATTTTGACAGTAACCGAATCTGCTCAATCTTAGCCAGAAATTCAGCGCCTTCAGCATCGCTAATAATGTCTCCTAGGATTTTGCCTAAAAGACTGACATTGGCGCGCATAGCATCATAATTTACTGCAGTCATGGAGTACCCCTTAGTTCTGCCAAGTTCCTAATTTCGCGATCAAATCACAGACCCGACTAGAGTAGCCCCACTCGTTGTCATACCAATTGAGTACTCGCAGGTATTGACCACCAGTGACCGCCGTAAAGCCCGCATCATAGATCGAAGAATGAGCGTTACCAATAACATCAGAAGATACCACCGGCTTATCCGTATATTCCAAAATACCTTTCATTCGATCTGTTTGGGCCGCTGCTAATACTGCCGCGTGCACATCTTCAACACTAATGTTTTGGCTCAGCTTCACAAATAGATCAACGACTGAACCATCAGGCACAGGCACACGTGAAGCGATACCGTGCAGTTTTCCCTGTAAAACAGGTAACACTTTCCCGACCGCCTTAGCAGCACCGGTAGAGGTAGGAATAATATTTTCCGCCGCCGCTCGGCTTCGACGCCAATCAGAGTGAGGTACATCCGCCAGACGTTGATCGTTGGTATAGGCATGAATAGTGTTGATCACACCCTCTTCAATACCAAAAGCATCGTTCAATACTTTTGCCATTGGCGCTAGGCAGTTAGTTGTACAACTGGCATTGGAAATGATTTTATGATGCGGCTCCAAGCTATCTTCATTGACCCCAAGTACAACGGTGTAGTCAATTTCATCCTTGGCGGGAACCGTCAGAATTACGCGCTTTGCACCGGCACTAATATGCTGAGTTAACTGTTCTTTGGTAACAAAAACACCAGTGGATTCGACAACTACATCGATATCCATCTCAGCCCACGGCAGCTGTGAAGGGTCTCGTTCCTTTAGCAACTTCACCTTTCCTTTAGGTGTTATCAGACAGTCATTTTCTAACGATAAAGCTTTACCGAATGGGCCCATTACCGTGTCATAGTTTAACAAATATCGTAATGCTGCATGATCAAAAAGATCATTAATAGCAACCACTTCAATATCATCACGCTCTTCTAGAATACGAAATACCGAACGTCCAATACGACCAAAACCATTAATTGCTACTCTCATTGTTCTGCTCCCTGTACGTTGGCCAAAGAAATATCATGGGTGGCGGGACCTAATGAAGAATAAAGTCTAGCCACATCAAGAAGGCGCGCCGCATGCCCTAAGTTCTCATACCAGCTGACCGTCTTAATAATGCTAGAACCGGCTTTTATCGTTGCCTGTACATCAAACAATAACGACAGTGAATTACCGATAATATCTGAGGAGACAACTGGGTCGGTTACGACATCCACAATACCTACATATTTTTCTTTGGCCGTAATCATAACGTCATTAATCGCTTCGGGAGTCACCGAAGTATCAGAGATCACCAAACTAACATCTAACATTGATCCTTCATGAATCGGCACATTCAAAGCGGCGGTAAGTACTTTACCCTCGTATTCAGGCAAAATACGACCTATCCATCCACCCGCTTCATGACTATTGGGTATAATGTTTTTGGCAGCAGATCGACTGCGGCGAAAATCACTACCCGCATAATCCTGTAGCGCTTGATCGCTGGTATAGGCGTGAACCGTGGTCATGCTAGCGTGTTCAATAGGAAATTTTTCGCCCAGAATTTTCAACAACAACACTAACGCGGTAGTGGTCGCCGAACCGGCGGAAATCATAGTATCGGAAACTTGCGCACTGTCTTCATTAATGCCGGGAATAACAATACGGTCAATATGATCAGTGGGTAAGGTTCGCAACAACACGCGGCCAGCACCATTGCCCAAATGATCTTCCATATCCGCTTTATTGCGAAACTTACCCGTAGAATCGATCACCATATCGACAGAAAAAACATCCCAAGGCATTTCGGCTGGGCGATCGATTTGCATTATGCGGGTTTTGAATTTTGGGGTGATTAGGTAATTACCCTCCAACTGATAGTCGTCAGAGTTATCGACCTCGGAACACAATAAGTAATGCAAAATATCTGGTCGGCCGATATCGGCGATCGCAACAATTTCAATATCACTGCTAAGTGCTGCTAACTGATAAATTTGACGGCCAGTTTGGCCAAAGCCCATCATGCCAATCCGGATAGGGGGGGAAACGCTCATCTTAACCTCCAGAGGTTATCGCCTAGATTTAATTAACGCAGCTATCGCCAAATAACGATAGCGCTGGTTGAAATAGCCTAGTATTTTCTGTTCGTTATTAGTTGTCTTCATTGTATCTCTAGCCTGACCCAGAGAAATGGTTCAGAATCGCACCATGCAAGGCTAAGTAATATTGCATCAGCCAAACAACCTAGCCCTTGAATCGTCAGCGAACCCGTTGCTGGGGTGAGCCACACGCCCATTTAACTTAATTACTAATTATCCGCTAATTAATGCTGATAGCAAGCAGGTCGTGTAATTTAATTACGCAGCTTACTCCTTGTGACCTTACTTCGCACTATATGATTCTGCCCGCAGTAATGGTGGCATAGCTCTAAACCACAGAATTGAAAAAGCCCCGTATTAACGAGGCTCTATATTCGATTATTTGTCTATAGCAGGCCAGTAACACACCCTCCATCAAAACGGGTATATTACTTTTGCCATGGATCAAATTGTGCTTTTTCGCCTCGTTAGTCCCAAACATACTAGGCCAGTCAAAATAAGTATAATCGTCCCCGGCTCTGGCACTGTGACTTGGTGAAGTGAGTATGCGTTCAAGACTGCTCGATCCAGAGGGAAATCTGCATTTCCACCAAACGTCGTTGTCATCATCGTGTCAGTTGCGATGAAACTCACTGCTACGCTGACAGCGCCGTCTTGCCAATTCACCAGATTAAAGGTGCCGCCACCGAAGCTGACGTCTATATCAACATCGTTACCTGCAAAATTAACATCATTAGAGAAAATCAGCTGTAGCATGTAGCTTTGACCGATATTGAGCGCATCGATATTCAGTGTGGCCGGGTTGTTATTGTTGACGAACTTGAGGTTACTCATTAGCGTATCGAGCGGCTCAGAAAATGCATCAGTGGAGAAGTCGGCATAACTAAAGCCATCTGACCAATTCGATGATAGACCACCCTGGTCGGCACCAAACGTCACCCCATTCACAGTGACCGCAGTGGGCAAAACCCCCAAGTTGTTTGCGACGACGAGAGTACCCTCATTGAAGATACTGCTATCGCCGATGATGGTAGTCTGATTGAAAACAGGCAATGCCTGTGCAGTCGCTACCACTCCGAAGACCAATACAATTGTGCTAATTAAACGTTTATTCATCATAAAATCCATTTCAAGAGTGTAAATTTTTTAGATTACGGGATCACCAGCTAATGCAC
>JBNMPW010000069.1:0-15035 GCA_051277205.1 Oceanicoccus sp.
CGAGCATAGCTCACCACCCCCTCAAGATGGCGTGTCTACCAATTCCACCACTTCGGCTTATTCTTAATGACTACTGCGGGATATCGTTGGCAGCAGGTACATCGGTCGCAGGGATGTCCGAGCTATATTCATCCATGGCAGACTTTATTTCAGCTTCATCTAATGCCGGAATTTCAGCATTATCATTATTAGGTGCAACGACAGACTCAATCACCGATGGCGATGGAATATCAATATCACCGGCTGTTAATGATTTGTCTCTGGCGATAACCGCCAAGCCAAAACTAGTTGCAAAAAATATGGTGATTAACCATGCAGTTGCTTTGGTTAAGATGCTGCCACCGCCGCCGCTACCAAATAATGTTTGCGATGCACCGGCACCAAAAGAGGCGCCCATGTCGGCACCTTTACCTTGCTGGATCATGATAAGGCCGATAATGGTCAAGGCCACCAGCACATGCACGATCAAAATGATTTGTTCCATATTACTTCTTACCCTGCTTTTTTAAGAGTTGGCTGCCGGTGATTATCACTCAACAACTTATATTCAGTTTTGCTAAATACGTATATCGACGCTTAAACAGCCGCCTGACAAATTGCACTAAAATCCGCCGCCTGCAATGAGGCACCACCTACCAATGCGCCATCAATATCGGCCTGGCTAAATAATTCAGCCGCGTTATCGGCCTTTACACTTCCGCCGTATAAAATTTGTAACCTATCTGCAATGCTCGCACCTTGGGCGGCGACCACCGCTCTAATATGTGCATGTACTGCTTGCGCTTGTGCCGATGTCGCGGTTTGACCCGTACCAATCGCCCAAATAGGCTCATAGGCAATAACGGCGGTTGCTAAAGCTTGCACGCCTGCGCGCTCTATCACTGCTAATACCTGCCGCTCGATAACACTCAACGTCTGCTGTTGTTGGCGCTGCTCAAGGCTTTCACCCACACAGAGTACGGGCGTTAGCTTGGCGGCAAGCGCGGCGATAAATTTACCTGCTACCAGTGCGTCAGTTTCGCCATAAAGACCGCGGCGCTCAGAGTGGCCAACTAATACATAGCTGCAACCGAGTTCTGACAACATAGAGCCCGACACCTCTCCGGTAAAAGCACCTTGCGCCTGATCGCTGAGGTTCTGTGCACCACAACTTATCGCGCTACCCTGTAATTGCTCAGCTACCCGAGCAATAAACACATATGACGGACATAACGCCATTGCGGGTTGCTCTGCGTCTCCTAGTGTATCCTTTAAGCCGGCAATCAATTGGTCAACGCTGGCTAAAGAGCCATGCATTTTCCAATTACCAATTACCAATTTACGTCGCATTGTAAGCCTAGATTATTTGCGTGAGATCATTAGTCGAAAATCGCTGCCCAATAGCCATATATTGATCGAAGGACTAATCGCCACTACAGTATATCTTCTCGCCACGAGGCCCCAAAAAAGGCGGCCAATCTTAACCAAAGCGTCTGCAACATACAAGGTGAAGCGACCATCTGGAGAGGATTTCTACAGTATTGGATCAAGCCACCGCTTGTTCAACCACCGTGGCGATTTCTGCGGTCAAGGCGCTGACCAAGTCGCCGTCTTCACCTTCAACCATCACCCTCACAACCGGCTCTGTTCCCGACGGCCTCAGCAACACACGACCACGGCCAGCCAATTGTTGCTCAGCTTTAGCAATTGCCTGTTTTATGGATGAGTTATTATCTAATTTTGAGCGATCAGTCAGCTTGACGTTAATCATCTCTTGCGGGAATTTATTCATGCCCGACTTCAATTTATGCAAAGGAACGCCGCTATCGACTACCGCGAACAGCACTTTCAAAGCCGCCACTAAGCCATCACCGGTAGTGGTAACATCGCCGCAAATAATATGGCCAGAGTTTTCACCGCCTAAGGTCCAACCACGAGACTGCATTAATTCTTTGACGTAACGATCGCCCACTCTGGCGCGAACAAAAGGAATCTCTAGTTCTTTTAAGGCTAACTCAAAACCAAGATTGGACATTAAAGTGCCTACCACCCCGGCACAACTGCCAGCCGTGCGCAGCTGGTCTTGGGCAATAATATACAGCAGCTCATCGCCATCAACGGCCTCACCATTGCGATCAACAAACAATAGCCGATCCCCGTCTCCATCAAAGGCAATTCCAATATCAGCCTTTTCAGCCAATACCCGCGCCTGTAGGGCTGCCGGCTGGGTTGAACCTACTTGCTCGTTGATATTCAGACCATTAGGCTTAGCGCCTATGGCAATTACGTCGGCGCCAAGCTCCTCAAATACCGCCGGTGCCACATAGTAAGTAGAACCATGCGCGCAATCGACCACCATTTTCAAACCGTTCAAGCGAAAACCTGAAGGCACGGTACTTTTGCAGTGTTCAATGTATCGACCACCGGCATCGTTCATCCGTACCACTTTACCTAACTCAGCCGAATTAACTGTGGTCATCGGTAAGTCCATATGGCGTTCAATTTCTAGCTCCACATCATCCGGCAATTTGGTGCCCGCCGCCGAGAAAAACTTAATGCCGTTATCTTCATAGGGATTGTGCGACGCACTGATTACAATGCCGGCTTGAGCATGAAAGGTACGGGTTAAATAGGCGATAGCCGGCGTGGGCATGGGGCCTAACATGGTGACATTAACACCGGCGGCAACCAGCCCCGCCTCCAAAGCAGACTCAAACATATAACCGGAGATACGGGTATCTTTACCGATAATAATATTGCTGCGACCCGACTTGGCAAACACTTTACCTGCCGCCCAGCCCAGTTTTAATACAAACTCAGGGTTGATCGGGCCGGTGCCGACACGGCCACGTATACCATCGGTACCAAAATACTTTCTTGCCATGTTTTTATCTCTTATCTAATTTTTAGACAAACTTAATTTGCTTACGCGTTATCAACAGCTGCTAACAGTTTAATAGCATCTGCAGTTTCTGCCACATCATGAACGCGAATAATAGCAGCACCTCGCTGCGCAGCCATCATTGCCAAGGCGATACTGCCAGCCAAACGCTGGTCAAGCTCGCGGCCTATTATTTTAGCAATTAATGATTTTCGGGATAAGCCAACTAATAACGGAAAGCCTAGCTGGCTCAACTCAGACAGACGATTTAGCAACAGTAAATTGTGCTCAAGGGTTTTACCGAAGCCGAAGCCTGGGTCTAACAAGATACGAGCGGAGTCAATGCCTCCTTGATTGCAGGCACTCACACGTTGCTGCAGATAAGCCCTGACCTCGGCCACCACATCGGTATATATCGGCTGCTGCTGCATGGTTTGCGGCTGGCCTTTCATATGCATCAAACAGACAGGTAAACCAGTAGCAGCAGCAGCATTAATAGCCCCAGGACGCTGTAATGCTCTTACATCATTCAGCAAGCCGGCTCCAACCTGAGCGACTGCTGTCATTAATTCAGGGCTGCTGGTATCGACGGAGATAATGGTCTCGAAGCGTTGGTTAATAGCCTCAACTACTGGCAGCACCCGATCGCTTTCTTGCTCCAGCGATACCGGCGTCGCACCGGGCCGTGTCGACTCGCCGCCGACATCAATAATCGAGGCTCCCTGCGCCAGCATTTGCTCAACACGCACCAACACTTTATCCAGCACCACACAGCCGTCGCGGTGTAAAGCACCGCCATCAGAAAAAGAATCGGGGGTGACATTGAGAACGCCCATAATTTGCGGCGCCTGCAACGACAACAGCCGCTCACCACAAAGTAGTGAACGGCTGTCAGTAGAGGTAACTGTATCTGTTGACTGGCCAGCCATAAATACTAGGCCTTAGTCATTAGCTTAATGCTCGCCAGCTGGCCCACCAATAGGGTCATCCTTTTCCTCAGTCTCAGTAGGCTCTTCAACAGTGGAGGTTGGACCATCGCCTTTGCTGTCATCATGCCAGTTCGAGGGCTCACCGGGGTTGCGACCTTCCATAATGTCATCGATCTGCGTAGCATCAATGGTTTCATAGGTCATCAACGCATCAGCCATCATATCGAGCTGCTCGCGATGCTCTTCTAAAATTTGCTCTGCGCGCTTATAGCATTCATCGGAAATACGGCGTACTTCTTCATCAATGATTTGCGCCGTAGGCCCCGAAATACTTTTCGATGCTGAGCCAGCTGAACGACCAAGAAACACCTCTTCTTGAGATTCGTCATACATCAATGGGCCCAGTTTTTCAGACAAACCCCACTTGGTCACCATATTACGAGCAATTTCAGAGGCACGCTGAATATCGTTAGAAGCACCGGTAGTAACACCATCTTTACCCAAGGTCATTTCTTCGGCAATTCGCCCCCCATAAAGTGAGCAAATTTGACTCAAAATATGACGTCTACTTAGACTATAGCGATCTTCTTCTGGCAAAAACATGGTCACACCCAAGGCGCGACCACGGGGAATAATACTGACCTTATAGACGGGGTCATGCTCAGGCACGAGGCGTCCAACAATGGCATGACCCGCCTCATGATAAGCGGTATTACGCTTTTCAGCTTCAGACATCACCATAGATTTACGCTCTGCACCCATCATGATTTTATCTTTGGCTTGTTCAAATTGCTCCATACCAACCATTCGTTGATTGGATCTGGCAGCAAACAACGCGGCCTCGTTAACCAAGTTGGCCAAATCAGCACCGGAAAAGCCTGGCGTACCACGGGCAATAACGGAGGGGTCAACTTTGTCACCCAGCGGTACTTTGCGCATATGCACTTTCAAGATTTGTTCACGACCACGGATGTCAGGTAATCCCACTACCACTTGACGGTCAAACCGGCCCGGACGCAACAGCGCGGGGTCCAGCACATCGGGACGGTTGGTAGCCGCAATAACAATAACGCCGTCATTACCCTCAAAGCCATCCATCTCAACCAGCAGCTGGTTTAAGGTTTGTTCGCGCTCATCATGACCACCACCGACGCCGGCACCACGATGGCGACCGACTGCATCGATCTCATCGATAAAGATAATACAAGGTGCTTGCTTCTTAGCCTGTTCAAACATATCCCGTACCCGGGAGGCACCGACACCGACAAACATTTCGACAAAGTCGGAACCCGATATAGAGAAGAAAGGGACTTTCGCTTCACCGGCTATCGCTTTAGCCAGCAAGGTCTTACCGGTACCGGGCTGGCCTACCATTAAGACACCGCGTGGGATGCGGCCACCTAGCTTTTGAAACCTGCCAGGGTCGCGGAGAAACTCAACCAATTCCTGCACATCTTCTTTTGCTTCATCCACCCCTGCCACATCGGCAAAAGTAGTTTTAATCTGGTCTTCACCTAACAAGCGGGCTTTGCTTTTGCCGAAAGCCATTGGGCCACCGCGGCCACCGCCACCACCTTGCATTTGGCGCATGAAAAACATAAATACCGCGATAATGATCAGAATAGGGAAACAAGCGACTAGCAACTGCTGCCAAAGGCTTTGCTGCTGCGGCTTGCGACCTTCGATTTGGACGCGGTGCTCGATCAGGTCATCGATAAGTTTGGGGTCTTCTACATTGGGGCGCACAGTCTCAAAGCTGGAGCTGTCGAAACGGGTACCGGTAATAATGAGGCCATCGATCAATACCCCGCTGACGCGATCCTGCTGGACTTCTTCAATGAAATCGGAGTAGTTCAGCTTTTCAGCGGTAGGTTGTACAGTAAAATTATTGAAAACTGTTAGCAGTACCGCCGCAATTACAACCCACAATAATAAATTTTTCGCCATATCGTTCAAAACAAAACCCTCAGCCTTCGCAGGCACATCACATCAAATAATTACACATCAAAAGCACAGCTAGAATGTCACCACTTTACTACATATCACTAGCCGCCTCCATTCAGATAAGGCCTTAATAAGCAGGTTAATTCAATCAACTGACCTTAAAGCCCTTGCCGACTTGATAAACCTCCCGTGAACGCGCTCGAGATGCCGCTGGTTTGCGGGACTGGACACTACTAAAGTTTATACGCATGTCACGTAATAACTGATCAAATCCTTCACCTTGAAACACTTTGGCAACAAAAGTACCGCCAGGTTTCAATATTTGCTTGGCCAAATCTAAGGCCAGTTCTATCAGGTACATAGATTGGGGTTGATCAACAGCTGCCACTCCAGACATATTGGGGGCCATATCTGAAATTACAAGGTCAACAACCGCACCATCTAAAATTTCTATAATAGAATCAAATACTTGCTGCTCAGTAAAATCGCCTTTTATAAAGTCTACTCCGGCAAGCCCATCCATTGCCAAAATATCTGACGCCACTACTCGACCATTATCCCCTACCAGCTGTGCGGCTACTTGAGACCAACTGCCAGGGGCACTGCCCAAATCAAGCACCGTCATACCGGGCTTGATCAAACGGTCTTTTTCGTTTAATTCCAATAACTTATAGCAAGCACGAGAGCGATACCCTTCGCGCTGGGCACGC
The DNA here is from genome assembly GCA_051277205.1 of Oceanicoccus sp. Lineage (GTDB taxonomy): Bacteria > Pseudomonadota > Gammaproteobacteria > Pseudomonadales > Dasaniaceae > Oceanicoccus. Next base: position 6,444 of record JBNMPW010000069.1, read on the forward strand.
AAAACATACTCATCGTCGAAGTGTTCTTTCAGCCATCGCTTGCTTGATCCTGTTTTTTTTACCATTTACCCACCAAAAACTTCGCTTATTGCTAGCGTCTTGCGCGTCACAAGCCTAAAATACTCGCCCTTTTTACCAGATACAGCAGCGCATAGCATTATGGAACTCACAAACAACCGCAAAAAAGAACTGCGCGCAATAGGTCACCACCTAAAGCCGATTATTATGATTGCGGAAAAAGGCCTGACTGAAAGCATTCACAAAGAGGTCGATCGCGCCTTGGACGACCATGAATTGATCAAAATAAAGATCAATATAAACAACCCAGCTATGCGCAAAACACTAGCAACTGATATTTGCGAATCACACAAAGCAGCATTGGTGCAATCGATTGGTAAAATGGCTTTGATCTGTCGGCGGACAAAAAAGCCCAACGCTAAACTGTCCAACTTACTCAGGCCATCTAAACAAAGCGCGCTCAGCTAAGCCAGCATGACACACAATACTCTTTAGCAACGCAACATACACCGCCGAAAGTCTTGCAGTCTTAGCGAGTTTTAATGGTGCTAGCTTCTTACGTTGGACAAAATAATACCTATAACGGCCCAACTTAGGCGTACAAACCTACCCCACTTTACGTGTTACAAATTTGTGACGAAAAATTCAAGTTTGTACTGTGAGAAGCAGCGCGCTGAGAAGGACTGAAGAATAAGATTCCTTTCTTGGCAGTCATCTGGGGACTTGTAGACAAAAGACTACCGATCACCAACAAAGGAAATTTGTTACCGTATGGGCATCTATGATTCGAACCAAAGTAGCCAAATAATTACTAGCTAGACAAGGCCATCAAAGGTTCGCTCATAAAACCATAGCAATCCAATACAACCTATAGTGATTGATGCAGGGATACTCACCCACTGACGATACCACTGTTGATTTCTCATCAACCACACCGCGGCTAGCGCCATTGCTACAACAGTAATTTGTCCTATTTCAACACCTATATTAAATGATACTAATGCTGTCCATTGCGCATCCGCCGGTAAACCCAATTCAGACAAAACACCTGCAAAGCCCATACCGTGAATTAAGCCGAACAAAAAGATCACCGCAATTCGCCATAATTTTAAATCTTTCTGGAAGATATTTTCAAAGGCTACCACCGCAATAGAAAGTGCAATCAACGGTTCAACCACAGCCGGCGAAACTGAAATCACCCCAAAGATAGTCAAAGCTAAAGTCACTGTATGTGCCAAGGTAAATGCTGTCACTTGCCAAAATAATACCGACATACGCAAGCTTAAAAAGAATAACCCTAGTACAAATAAAATGTGGTCCAAGCCCTTCGGTAAAATATGCGTAAAACCTAAACCGATAAACTGCCATACGACTCCAGCACTTGCCGTCATATCTTCAAACACCGCTACCGCCTCATCGAGCGGGTGAGCCTCCACTGATGTAACACCAAATATATTACTAAACAGGAATAACAAGCCAAAAATATTAAGGTTTTGTAAAGATTGTAGCCACGGCGTTTGTGGCATGAGGAAACTGCGAGTAATTATCCTAGACATTGCGGTAGGGTCCCATTATGCGAATCAAAATATTATCATTATTTTTCTGCTTCAGCGTTTGAAGTCAGACTTCTGTGAATTTTTTACGCAGTAAATCAACAACCGGATTAACTAATTAGTCAATGATCCAAAATTATTATCGCCACGTACATACACATAATCTAAAAATAACTGGAGACATCGCATGAATCGCTGGAAGAAAATTGGCATATCAACGCTATCTATTATAGCCGTTGGCTCAGTTGGTCTATACGCCACCTATAAAATCAAAAATCATCCAGCCGAATTACAAGAACCAAATTATTATAGTGCCTACAAAATGCAAGATACCCGCCCAGAAGGAAAAGTCGGTATTTATATCTCGCAAATGATTCTGCCTGAACATTATGATGAAGAAGTTTATTACAATGTCTTTTTCAAACCGCTAAAAATAATCCCCTGGCCTATCAGAGAATTATTGAAATTCGATAACGGTACGCCGATGTATGACGACGAGCGCTACTTCGAGTTAAAAGCCTTCACCCCTACTCGCTTAATTGATCACAATGGTAGCGACAGCGATGCCGACGGCACCCCCTATGTGAAACTATTTAATGAGGGTAAAATCGAATTCATTGAAGGTAGCGACACAGCAACTCCAGGCTACTTTGTATACTCAGATCAAAAAGCCGGCATGCCAACCCGAGCGGCTGCTTTTATGGCAAAAGCACGCGTTTATTATCACCGCGCAGGTGCAGGTTTAGTTGATGGCAGAGTTCCCGAAGAAGCAGGCATCACCGGTTTGGTAGCCGCTACCATGCAGCAAGTTAGCCATAAGTACCCTGAGATAGACTGGCGCTGGGCCAACACCGAGAAGTACACCGAGGCAAGAGCCGCAATGTTTGAGTTGTTAGAAGGCGGCGCGCAGACTATCGTATTCGCGCCACCTAGGCCTATTATGTCACACTACGAAGAATTCAATGCATCGGTGCGTCTGGGGATGGAATACATTGCCGAGTGGCAACAAGACAATACGCGCCAGATCAAAACTATTATTGCACCACAGTTGGCCGAATTCCCTGAGCTACGTATGGCTTATCTCAACTTATTACGCGATCAACTAGCCGCTATCCCGTCAGGTAAATCTGTCAAAGTAGTCGCTTCCTTTCACGGCATGCCATGGGATTTGGTAAAAAATGAAGCTTGGCTGGAATTATCTAAACCTTATCTTGGCGCAATGGAAAGCGAAATAAAAACTATGCTCAACAGTGAGTTTGAATTTGATCGTACTGAAACAGTTATCTGCCAAGATTATTTTGCAGATATGACTGACCTTTATCAATCTACTAATGAGGCTTTTTGGAAAGGTATTAATGAGGACTATGATTATGTAATAAATTTGCCGGTTGAATTTATTACTGAAAATACTGATACCTTATTTGCCCATGCGTTGATGAACTTCAGAGGCTTTGAGGATTTTGATGTTTACCAGCCAATTGATTATAAAGATTGGAATCAACCACTGGTGCGCCAGTTTAAAGAAAATAACACTACCATCATTTACACCAGTGTACCGGTCGGAAAATATCGACAACCGCTAGTAACTGCTCACTTTAAGTCCATTGACTCAATTTTATCGCAAAGTACAACAGCTCAATCGTCTGAAGAAAAAGATAATCGTTTAGCGAATTTTAAAAGCGATGATGATTATAAGAACGATGACTTTTACAATTGAGAAAATCAGTATTCACAACATAAAAAATAATAAAGTTTTGCAACTCTAACGTTGTATCGGAGATATGCCCATGGACCAACTGGTCGATAATACATCAGCGACGAATAGCACTTTCGCCAGCGGTTTTGCCAGTAGAGAACAAGCTCGAAGCACCGCGAGACCCACTGAAGGGAAAATGGCGCTGTATAAATCTGAGCAAGGGTTTAATGAAATAATGGACTGGTATGAAAACCTGCTTAAAACCATTGAAATCTCGTTTGATTCACAGTTTGTTGACACCCGCTTTGGCCGCACCCATATGTTAGTTTGCGGGCCCATTGATGCCAAGCCCCTAATACTGGTTCAAGCCGCCGCCGGCTGCGCCCCACTATGGCGTAAACAACTGCCGGACTTTGCCAAACACTTTCGGGTTTATGCATTGGATACTGTTGGCCAACCGGGACTCAGCGAAGCCAATCCACCCTCCTATCTAAACAACGATTATGTCGATTGGCTAAGCGACGTAAGTGATCAATTAAAACTAGAAAAGGCTCATTATATTGGCGTCAGCGCCGGTGGCTGGCAAGTTATGCAATTAGCCATCCAGCAACCGCAGCGAATTGACAAACTAATACTACTAAGCCCTATGGGCGTCTCTCATGCGCGACTTCCTGTTAAAATCTGGTTTACCAAAATGCTTAATAAGCGAAAAAATGTTGACGCACTAGAGCAAGACTTAACCGCTAAATCAGTGACTTCAAAAAGCCCAGGCGGCTCCTTTGGTACCTTCGACCGTCAACTCGCTCGCGCTATGGCCCTATGCACACGGCATTTCCGGCTTGATCGCTCAATGGGGGTTTATGATGTGGAAAGTAACAAGGTCAACAAATGGACGGCGCTAAAAGTACTGCGGAAATTTTTTCTATCGGAACCTAAGTCGGTTTTACAACAACAAACCGCCGAAACGTTAGTGATTTTTGGCGAGCACGAAATCCTTTACAACCCTTATAAAGTGGCCAAGCGTGCCGAGAAGCTAATGCCTAACACTAAAGCCGAGGTTTTAACGGGTGCCGGTCATGCGGTGATTTATGACAAGCCTGAGCTGGCAAACAAAATGATTATTGATTTTTTAAAGTGATTGCTAGCATTGAAACCAATAGTAGTGGCGACTGAATTAGCTCACCACTACTATTAACCGCTGAACATTAATACATTCAATCGATCTCATTCAAAGATTCACCAATCGCATTCACCAAGCTATCAATCTGCTCAGAATCAATAGTAAATGACGGTGCAATCGCCAAACAGTCACCGCTATGACGCACATAAAAGCCTTTTTCCCAGCACTTCATCGCTACTTTAAAAGGACGTTTTGCCGGCTCACCGGGCGCTGCCGCCACGGTAATACCTGCTGCCAAACCGCAATTGCGAATATCTAACACATGCTTACTGCCCTGCAGACTGTGCACTGCTTTTTCTAACACGGGAGCCATTTGCGCCGAGCGCTCTATCAAATTATCTTGAACCATTAAATCCAACGTCGCCAAAGCGGCAGCACAGGCTACTGGGTGGGCTGAGTAGGTATAGCCATGGGGGAACTCCACCATATACTCAAGGCCACCGTTATCCATAAATGTATTATAAATTTCGGCACTACTAATCACTGCCCCCATAGGGATAGTGCCGTTAGTCAGCTGCTTTGCAGTGGTCATAATATCTGGCGTTACGCCAAAGTAATCGGCACCAAAGTTTTTGCCACAACGACCGAAGCCGGTGATTACCTCATCAAAAATCAATAGAATATTATGCTTAGTACAAATCGCTTTTAAGCGGTCTAAATAACCTTTAGGGGGCACCACCACGCCACTAGAGCCAGAGAATGGCTCAACAATTACCGCCGCGATAGTCGAGGCATCATGCAAACCAATAAGCGACTCCAGCTCATCTGCTAACTCGGCACCATGCTCAGGCATCCCTTTACTGAAAGCATTTTCCGGCAGTTGCGTATGGGGTAAATGAGCGGCTTCAATACCTTGGCCAAAAAGCTTGCGGTTACCGACCATACCACCGACGCTGATGCCGCCAAAATTGACGCCGTGATAGCCCTTTTGCCGACCAATCATGCGGGTTTTCCCGCCCTCTCCCTTTAGCCGCCAATAGGCCCGCGCCATTTTTAACGCGGTCTCGACACTTTCAGAACCTGATCCAGTAAAGAACACATAGTCCAAACCATCAGGCGCCATATCGACAACTTTATTGGCCAGCTCAAACGACAGTTTATGACCGAACTGAAAAGCCGGAGAATAATCTAACGTCGACATTTGCTTGCTAACAGCTTTGGTGATTTGCTCGCGAGCATGGCCAGCGCCGCAGGTCCAAAGGCCCGACAAGCCATCAAGGATCTGACGACCCTCGACATCGGTGAAGTGGACCCCTGAGGCGGATTCGATCATCCGCGGGTTTTGTTTAAATTCACGGTTGCCGGTAAAGGCCATCCAGTGGGCTTCCAACTGCTGCTGGCTTAAACCACCGGTCTTGTCTTCAAATGCCATGATCGTTCCTTAATAAAGGGGAAATATACGGGCTAAATTATGAGATCTACTTTAAACTCATACATAAGTTTCATAAACTACAATCTATCGACACTTACTTTCAAAAAATCACACCTAAAGAAGAGTAACAACCCAGGACTCACAATGGCCAAAAAAGCATTACTCGGGCAGCTAAGCGATACCGATATAAGGCTATTGAGGGTCTTTAGAGCCGTGGTTGAAAGTGGCGGCTTTTCCGCCGCTGAGCTTGCGCTCAATATCAATCGCTCAACCATCAGCCGCCATATCAAAGATCTGGAAATCCGCTTAGGCATGGTGCTCTGTCAGCGTGGGCGTGGTGGCTTTGCGCTAACCACTGAAGGAAAGCAGATTTATGAGGCCGGGCTGCGCATGTTGGCAGCGCTGGACGAGTTTCGGGGAGAAGTTGATGGGGTCCATCAACGCCTACGGGGCAGCATCAGTCTGGCCATCTTCGACAAAACAATTACTAACCCGAAAGCCTTTATCGGTCGCTGCCTACAACTTTTTGATGATATTGCACCTGATGTCACCCTTGAACTTTATATAGAACCCATCAATGAAATAGAGCGAGCAGTGATCGATGGCCGTATCCAAGTCGGTATTATCCCCAGTCATCGCAGCTCTAGCAGTCTCGACTATATGCATCTTTATGACGAGCAAATGTATTTGTACTGCGGCCAGGATCACCCACTCTTTAATGCCGAGCCCAACACTATCGATCAAACGACGATCTTAGCCCATAAATACGCAGGCCTAAGCTATCACTCGCCGAATATGGAGCAGGCGAGAACGTTTGCCTTAAATCGCCAAGCAAACGCCAATGATCAAGAGGCCATTGCTATGCTGATTTTATCTGGCCGTTACATTGGCTATTTACCCGAACACTATGCCCGCAATTTTGTTGATCAATACAGCATGCGGGTGATCGGCGCGGGTACCTTTGAATATCCCTGCCAATTTAGTGCTATTACTCGCCGCTCCCCCAAGCCATCGCGGCTGACTCATACTTTTTTACAAACATTAAGACAAGCACACAGCTTATAGGCCGCACAACTCAGCGTTATGCTGATAAGCTAGGTACTAGAGCAGCAATGATCACTCACCAATTTTCACAATCAGGCAGCGACAATGACTCATCTCCAAACTAGCCAAACTAACGGCGTGCTACACATCGAATTTAATCGCCCTGAAAAAAAGAATGCTCTTACTCTTGATATGTATGAACAGGCGGCTATTGCCTTTGAGCAAGCCAATAGCGACAGCACAGTGCGAGCGGTTATTATTTCTGGCCGTGGCGGCAGTTTTACCGCCGGTAATGACCTGATGGATTTCCTTAACGCGAGCGATAATGGTAGCAACGGCCTCAACCGATTTTTGTCCGCCGTCCCCGCCTGCGAAAAACCCATCATAGCGGCGGTACAGGGTTATGCGGTCGGTATTGGCACAACTATGTTACTGCATTGCGATCTTATCTATGCCGATGACAGCGCTAAATTCCAGATGCCTTTTGTCAATCTCGGGCTTTGCCCAGAGTTTGGTTCCAGCCTGCTATTACCGCAGTTAATTGGCCAACGCCGCGCCGCTGAAATGTTATATTTAGGCAAAACTATTAATGCCGATACGGCGGCGGATTATGGCCTTATCAATGCCAAAGTTGACGATGCACTGGCCGCGGCAAAAACAGTCGCTGAACAGCTCGCACTGCTGCCGGCGGCGTCTATTCGCGTCAGCAAAGCATTAATGAACAACGGCAACCAACAACAGCTCATTGAAAGGATTGAGCAAGAGGCGGTTTACTTTGCTGAGCGTATGCAAGGTCCAGAAGCAAAAGAAGCGATGACCGCATTTATAGAAAAAAGAGCGCCCGATTTCAGTCAGTTTGATTAATCAAGCTTGATCTACCTTCAACGAATATAGCTAACGACAACAGCCTAACCAAGCCCTGCTAATTTGTATCGCACCCTAAAACGCTGGTCGCAACTGATTGACGTTTACGTAAAGGTAATATATCTTTTAGAGTCTCACTCAAGAGTCAAAGCGATGAATGCCAGTAGCAAAATCTTTAACATTTCTGAACTAGCCCAAGAATTTGACATCACCACCCGCACCATCCGCTTTTATGAAGAAAAAGGCTTGCTAAGCCCAAATCGTAACGGTAGTAACCGGGTCTATAGTGCTGGCGACCGCGTTAAACTCAAACTGATTCTGCGCGGTAAACGCTTAGGATTCACCCTACAAGAAAGCCGCGACATCATCGCCATGTATGACCCTGGCCACGGTAATACAGATCAATTGCAAACATTGATTGGCACCATTCGCGACAAACGTAAACAACTTGAGCAACAACTACACGATATCGAGGCCATGATGTTGGATTTGCGCGACTCGGAAGAGAAATGCTTACAGGCGCTTGCAGGGCAATCCAATACCCTCGCCTCCTAGCAGCCGTACACCCATTATCCTTTTTAAGGAACCCAGATCATGATCAGTAGCTACCCATCTCTTAACTTTGGCCTCGGCGAAGACATCGATATGCTTCGCGATATGGTACGACAGTTTTCTCAAAATGAAATTGCGCCACGAGCAGCACAAATCGATATCGACAATGAATTCCCCAATGAACTATGGCGCCAATTTGGCGATTTAGGCCTGCTGGGCATGACGGTTGCGGAAGAATACGGCGGCACTAATATGGGCTATCTGGCCCATACCATTGCAATGGAAGAAATCAGCCGTGCTTCCGCCTCGGTCG
>JBNMPW010000070.1:0-15028 GCA_051277205.1 Oceanicoccus sp.
TTTTGACAAAATAAAACAGCGCGGTGCCGACCAAAAAGAAGGGAGAGAAAATAAGAATGATCTTCAGGTAAGCCGATACCAGCCCCGCCAAAGATTCATTGGCTCCCAATGCCAGTACCAATTTATCGAGTAGCAGCAGGCCGGAGATACTGATAACTAACGCAAACAACAATGACATGGCCATAGACTTGGAAAAAATTTCCGAAGCCGCATTAGGGTTGTTCTGCCCGATATGGCCTCCGGCCATTACCGATCCTCCAACCGCTAGCATTAATACAAAGGCAAACAAGCCAGACCAGACTGGCATCGACAGGTTGACCGCCGCCAGAGCGCTGGCGCCGACATAATTGCCTACAAAAATACCGTCAACCATAAAGGCGGAAGACATAGCGAGCATCGAGATAACGGAGGGGATCGCGTAGTGGAAAAATACTGGGACCACATCACCTTTTATCGGATCGTACTTGTTTTTCATCGTACGAGTCTCAAGAGCTTATGGAGAGTAGCTTGGGAAAAGAGTGAAATGTTGTATGGGTTTAATAGATTTGTATGAGTATCTATAGTAACTGAAATCTTACTGATATTGATAAGGCTACGGCTTCCAAGCCTATTGGGCCATAAGAGCAAAATTTCGCTAGAGTTCTGGCAAGTTAACGGCCCTTTCTGCACGTTAGTCTGGCGGTATTGCAGCAGGTGTGCCTTACATTTTTGTTATCTCTCTATTCACTGTGCAGCGATTAGATCTACTATTGTTTTAGAACAGGCGATTTTATGGTCATTGACATAGGCTTCGTGGTTCTCTTCAACTTTGTTCAGCTCGTAGCGATAATTAACTAACATAGCTGCAGATTGTTTGATGCCATTGTCTGACACATCACCAAGCCAATTGAGCTGGCCAATTTGAGCGCCATTTCCGAGATGGAAGCGAGCAACAGGGTCAAGTGGTGCCGTGCCGCGTTTTTCGTTAAAAAGATAATGAGCACATAATCGCATTAACAACGGCTTTATGAGCTCATCGGGGTGGCTATCTTGATGCCAGTTTTCAATTGATAGCGTGGTGAGTAATTCTTTCTCATCCGCACTTAATATCGCGCTATTTTCTTCGCTAACCGCTTGATTAATCCAGCGGCGGAAACCAGGGATGGGGGACAATGTCGAGAATTGTGTCAGCTGCGGCAGTTCTTCTTGTAACTCCATCACTACTTGTTTGATTAAGAAATTACCAAACGAAATCCCTTTGAGGCCTTCTTGGCAATTGCTGATGGAATAAAAGATGGCGGTATCGGGCTCTTCAGTTTCAGCGGACTCACTTTTTGGTGCTAGTAAGGGTTGTACCGCAGTGGCCAAACCTTTAACTAATGCAACTTCAACAAATATTAGCGGTTCGTCTTCTAGAGCGGGGTGAAAAAAGGCAAAACAGCGGCGATCATCTTCTAAGCGGCGTCGCAGATCGTCCCAGCCGTTCATTTCATGTACCGCTTCATGGGCGATAAGTTTTTCTAGGATATGAGCAGGAGTTTTCCAGTCAATACTGCGTATTTTCAAAAAACCGCGGTTAAACCAAGACTCCAATAAGTGTTTTAAATCATCATCAATAGGGCCCAGTTCAGGGTGCTCCTTCAGCAGGCTTTGTAAGTAACTGCGTAATTCGACCAGCGTTGGTGTGCCAGTGGGTGACATATTGATACGGCGAAACAAATGTTGACGTGGCGATTCAACCGCTTTGCTCAGCGCTTTTAGATTTAGCTGCGATGACTCGCTGCTAAAGTTTTCTGCACAGTTTATGATCTCGGTAGTGTCTGGGCTGTAGTCACTAATCAATAGCTGAAAGAAGGCGAGCTTTTCGTCGTCGTTCATTTCCTTATAGGCAAAGACTACGGCGCAGGCGAGGGCGGTGCCCATGGCCTCGCCTTTATTCGAACTCAGCTCTTGGCAGAGTTCGGCAATTGTTTTTCCATTCTTATTGTCTTTGGCATTACGTACTAATAAGTCGCGGCCAGCATCAATGATGGAATTCATCCACGTGTTGAATGACATATAGAACAATCCTTCTGGTTGTATTTTCAAAATGGATTATAACAGCACTAGCGGTGTTGCTAAATCCTGCCGTGAAGGCAGTCAACTCTATAGAATATTTTGCAGTACAAAACAATACTAGCCTCGTAGTGTACAGCTTGAGGGCTTTGATTGTGAAATTTTAGGAGCTAGCCTGTACACTGCCCTGCTGAGTTTGGCTGGCTGTTGAAACAGGCTAAGTTATCGGCTTATTAAGGAGCAACTGTGGATAAGATATACCTTTCGGCGCAGCAGTTATTGGAAGATTCTTTCCGCTTGGCGGCAAAGATCAAAGCCAGTGGCTTTCGGCCCGATTTAATACTTGGCGTTTGGCGCGGTGGTACCCCGGTGGCGATTGCGGTGCATGAATATTTTGATGTTAAGGGTGTGAAGGCGGATCACTTTCCGATACGGACGGTGTCTTATTTCGGCATTAACCAGCAGGCTGATGATGTGCAGGTTTTTGGTCTGGAGCTATTGGCTGATCAATTAGCGGCGGCGCAGTCGTTGCTGGTGATAGATGATGTGTTTGACTCGGGTCGCAGCCTAAGGGCCATTCGTAGGGAGTTACAGCGCCAGCATGGGGATAACTTACCGGCTGATACTCGGATTGCCTGCCCATGGTATAAACCAAGCCTTAGTCGGGTCGATTTTGAACCCGATTATTATCTGCACAGCACTGACAAATGGTTGGTGTTTCCGCACGAATTGAGCGGGCTGACGGCGGATGAAATTACAGCGGGTAAATCAGCGCTGATCAGCGAGTTGATCAACGCAGGGGATTAACCTTCGTTCTATTATCTTAGGGTTAATGTTGTAAGGTTAATGTCGCCGAGTTACTACCCCAAGGTTTGCGTAATTTCAGCGGCTTGTTTCTGAATGCCGCTCCAGTCCTTATTTTCTAAACTTGCTTTATCGAGCATCCAAGAACCGCCAATACACAGCACATTGTTTAATGCCAAATAATCGGCGGCGTTCTGTATATTGATACCGCCAGTTGGACAAAACTTTACTTGCGGTAAAGGGCCCGCAATCGATTTCAACATGGGAATACCACCGGCCGCTTCAGCGGGGAAAAACTTCATATGGTGAATGCCGCGAGCGAGTAAAGCCATAGCTTCACTGGGCGTGTTAATGCCGGGCAATAATGGTACACCATGAGCAGCCGCAGCATCTAATAGTGCAGGTGTTGCCCCAGGGCTGACCAAAAACTCGGCACCGGCGTTGACACAGTTGCTAACATCTTCGGCGGTAATTACCGTACCAGCACCAACAATAGCGTCAGGGACGGCTTTTTTAATGTCACTGATCGCCTGCAGCCCATGCTGGGTGCGCAAGGTGACTTCTAATACACGTAAACCTCCAGCGACTAATGCCTTGGCCATAGGAACGGCGTCTGCTAGTTGATCGATCACGATTACGGGGATGACAGGGCTGGTTTGCATGATCGTTTCAATGGAGTTCGGCATGGTTCTTCCTGTGTTTAAAATGTGTTGTGCGGTTAAGCTGCCCAGTAAACGTGGACGGGTACTTGCTCTTGCTGTAACAGCGCGCTGATTGGGGTTTGCTCAATATTTTTGCTTTGTAATGCTTGCTGATAGACCGCCAGCTTATCTTCGCCAGTGATTAATAAATGCAGTTGCCGGGCTTGTAAAAGGCCATGTAGCGACAAACTCATACGCTCGGTTAGCTTGCCGGTGACCTCGCTTTGAGTGGCGTTAATGGCGCAGCATAAGGCGTTGTTATTAAGGTCTAAGGCATGACTTAAACCGTCGGCAAAGGGGAATAAGGAGGCAGTATGAGCGTCTGGCCCCATGCCTAAAATACACAGGTCAAAGGGTTGTGGTAGTTGTTGATAATTGGCTTCGCATTCGGCTAGGCCTGATGAGGCACTAGACAGGACGTTTTTCATCGGTACAAAGCGCGCGTCGGCGGCTTTGTGCTGTAATAAGTTGTCGGCAATAAAGCGGGTATTGCTGCCATCTTGGTCAAAGTCTACCCAGCGCTCATCAACTAAAGCGACATTGACATTTTTCCACACTAAATCTGTCTCTGCCAGCTTTTGGTAAAGCGGTTTTGGTGTGCCACCGCCGGACACTAAAAAACTGGCTTGCTGGCGAGCGCTAATCGCTTGCTGCAGTCGTTGTTGGCAGTCTGCGGTAAGTGCGCTTAATAATTGCTCTCTGCTGGTAAAAAAATGTTCTTTAAGCATTTTTGGACTCACTGTTATCACCGGGATTAAACCAAGAGCGGCCATCTTGCTGCAGCATTTGATCTGACTCATCAGGGCCCCAAGTACCGGCGCGATAAAGCTGCGGCGCTGCGGATGATTCTTTCCAGCCCTCGATAATGGGGTCAATCCAAGCCCAAGCAGCTGACACTTCATCGCGATGGATAAACAGACTGGAGTTATCTTCGGCGGCATCTAAAATTAAACGCTTATAGGAGTCACTGCGGAAGCGTTTAGAGGCTTCGGAAAAGTTTAAGTTGAGTGTTGCTGGTTGCAGTTTAATGTCCATGTTGTCCATGTTTTTTGACATCATGGTGAGCTGCATAAATTCTTCGGGCTGTAGTCGGATTACTAAGCGGTTAGGTTCCATTGGACCTGCTGCTTCGCCAAATACGCCGTGAGAAAGGTCTTTAAATTGGATAACTACTTCGGCACAGCGCGATTTCATCCTTTTACCGGTACGCAAATAAAACGGTACTTCGGCCCAGCGCCAGTTATCGATGTAGGCGCGAAGGGCGACAAACGTTTCAGTGGTACTAGTGGCTGAGTTTAGCTCTTCCAAGTAGCCAGGCACTAAATCACCTAGATAACTACCCGCCACATATTGACCTCTAACTGTATGGTTGCCGACATCTTCGCTGGTGATAGGGCGCAGGGCTTCCAAGACTTTGATTTTTTCCAGCTGGATATTGCGCGCATTCATTTTGTTGGGTGGTTCCATCGCAATCAAACAGAGCAGCTGCAATAAGTGGTTTTGTACCATGTCACGCAGCGCACCGGCCTCATTATAAAAGCCAGCTCGGCCTTCTAGGCCAACGGTTTCTGAAATGCTGATTTGCACATGGTCGATAGATTTTGCATCCCAAAGGCGTTCAAAAATCAGGTTAGTGAAGCGTAAGGCCAATAGGTTTTGTACGGTTTCTTTACCCATGTAATGGTCAATGCGGTAAATATTTTTTTCATCAAAGTAGTTGGCAATTTCGTTATTAATGGCTTCCGCTGATTCGGCGTCGTAGCCTAATGGTTTTTCGACCACCAAGCGGCTTTGCTGGCTGATGAGTTTTGCTTCAGATAAGTGCTGACAGCAAATACCAAAAATGGTGGGTGGTATAGCGAGATAGTAAATACGTGTTTTGTCGGGAGTTTCATCCATTAATTGCTTCAAACCCTTCCATCGCTTATCCATGCTGGATATATTTAGCTCAAACGGAATGATAAGTTTTTTAAACTCTTTCCAGATTTTATCGCTAAATTCTTCGGCGATCAGAAACTGATATAAAGCCTGTAAAGCAAGGTCCAAATAGCCAGCGGTCGCTTGGTCAGTTCGACTGGTGGCAATGATACGGGTTTCGGGCGCGAGTTGGCCCTCTCTGAATGCGCGGTAAAGTGCCGGAAGTAGTTTACGTTGCGCGAGATCGCCGGAACCACCAAATATTACAATATCAAAAGCTTTGGTCATCTTTGCACCTGAATAATGTTGTTAGGCATGTCGATTGAAGTTGTTATCGCTGTCGCTATTTAAAAATGCTCGCACCTTCTTCGGCGGAGCTAACCTGGTTACGAAAGCCTGCAAATAATTCGCGGCCCATGCCTTGGGTTATTTCCTGTGGCGCTGGGCTGCTAGCGCGGCTGTCAAAATCGTCGGCTAGTACCCGTAGTATACCTTTCTTTGCATCAAGTTCGATGATGTCGCCATTTTGAATTTTACTGATCGGCCCTTGGTCCATGGCTTCGGGGCTTAAGTGAATAGCCGCGGGTACTTTGCCAGAAGCTCCCGACATACGTCCGTCAGTAACCAAGGCCACCTTGTGGCCGCGATCCTGTAATACACCCAAGAGAGGTGTCAGTTTGTGAAGCTCAGGCATGCCATTGGCTTTTGGTCCCTGAAAACGAGCGACAGCAATAAAGTCTTTATCGAGTTCACCGGCATCAAACAGTACTTTTAAGTCGTTTTGATGCTCAATAACGACCGCTGGTGCGGTGACGGCTTGGTGTTCTTCGAGTACCGCCGAGGTTTTAATGACTGAGCGGCCGAGGTTGCCGGTTAGTAGCTTTAAACCGCCCTGAGTATTAAAAGGCTCTGCCGTTGTACTGATTACATCGGCATCCAGCGATTTGCTTGGGCCAGGCTGCCAGATAAGACTGGCGCCGTCTTCAGCGAATATCGGCTCGTCGCGGTATCTCTCTAAGCCGCCTTCGCCCAAGATGGTATTGACGTCAGCGTGCAACAAGCCAGCGTCGAGTAACTCGCGGATTAATAATGACATGCCGCCGGCTGCTTGAAAATGATTCACATCAGCTTCGCCGTTGGGGTAGATGCGGCACAGCAGCGGCACGATAGCTGATAGTTCAGCCATGTCTTGCCAATCAATAATGATACCGGCCGCTTTAGCAATAGCAATAATATGAATTGAGTGATTAGTTGAGCCGCCTGTCGCTAGCAGGCCAATGATGCCGTTGATCAAACTATTGGCATCAATGATTTCGCCGACTGGGGTGTAGTTGGGGGACAGTCCGGTCAGCTTAACTAACTGATGCACGCTGGCGCGGGTTAGTTCGTCTCTAAGTGCGGTGCCTGGATTGATAAAAGAGCTACCTGGCAAGTGTAGTCCCATAATCTCCATTAGCATTTGATTGCTGTTAGCCGTGCCGTAAAAAGTACAGGTACCGGCGCTGTGGTAGGACTCGCTTTCTGCTTTTAGTAATTCATCACGGCCCACTTTGCCTTCGGCATAGAGTTGGCGGATACGTATTTTTTCTTTATTGGGTAAACCGGTTGGCATCGGACCTGCGGGCACAAACACTGCTGGTAAATGACCAAAAGCGAGGGCGCCGATTAATAAGCCGGGCACGATTTTGTCGCATACACCAAGACATAACAAACCGTCGAACATATCGTGTGACATGGCGACACCGAGAGCCATGGCGATTAGATCGCGGCTGAATAGGGATAGCTCCATACCATCGCGGCCTTGGGTTACGCCATCGCACATGGCGGGAACGCCGCCGGCCATTTGCGCAACTGCACCGACTTGCAGGGCGGCTTTTTTGAGCCGCTCTGGATAATCAGCATAGGGTTGGTGAGCCGAGAGCATGTCATTGTAGGCCGACACAATCGCTAAGTTAGGGGCTCTGTCTACTGCCAACATAGACTTCTCTTTAGTCTCACTGGCAGCAAAGGCATGGGCAATATTACCGCAGGATAGACGTTTACGGCTGACCCCTTTTTGACGCGCTTGCTGGATTTTTTCGAGGTATTGGGCTCGGCTATCGCTGCTGCGGTCAATGATTCGTTGGGTGATTTTTGTCAGTGTTGGATGTGTCATTAGAGTTACCTGAGAAAAGGAAGTCTAGCTTATTGGACAATGGGGTAAGTTGTTAAAAAACTATTGCAGCTTAGAGTAGTCGAAAAGTGATAAAAACACCCCCCTGCAAGCAGGAGGGTTAAATGGGCGACAGGAAAGCCCCCATAAAAGCGGTTACGCAACATTTGAGTTGCTAAGAAGTTGGTGAGCCATCAGCACTAGCGTGTTATCTAGCATGCGATTAGAAAAGCCCCATTCATTGTCGTACCAGGCCATGACTTTGACTTGGCGACCATTGACCCGCGTTTGGTTAGCATCATAAATAGAGGAGGCGGGTTGGTGATTAAAATCGATCGATACTAAAGGCTCTTCATTCACCACCAGTACACCATTTAGAGGGCCGGCGGCCGCTTTTTTCATCAGCGCTGTTATTTCTTCTACCGAGGTCTCGCGGCTGGCATAAAACACCAAATCTATCAGCGATACATTGCTGGTTGGTACCCGCACGGCCATGCCATCCAGTTTACCTTCTAGCTCTGGCAATACCAGCGATACGGCCTGCGCGGCGCCGGTTTTGGTGGGTATCATTGATTGGCCTGCGGCACGGGCGCGATACATGTCAGTGTGATAGACGTCATGTAGATTTTGATCGTTGGTGAAAGCGTGAATGGTCGTCATGCTGCCTTGCTCGATACCAATGTTATCATTCAGCACTTTGGCGATAGGTGCTAGGCAATTAGTAGTGCAGGAGGCGTTAGAGATGATTTTGGTATTAGTGTTAAGCACCGAGTGATTAACACCAAACACTACGGTGGCATCTACGCCGCTGGCTGGGGCCGAAATAATCACCCGTTTAGCACCGGCGGTTAAGTGGGCAGAAGCTTTTTCTCTCGAAGTAAATAGGCCTGTGCACTCATAAACTACGTCGATGTCTAACTTGGCCCATGGCAGGTTGGCTGGATCCCGTTGCGAATAGGTGGCTATGCGATCGCCATTAACCAGTAAGCAATTATCCTCGTGGCTGACATCGGCGTTAAAACGGCCATGGACTGAATCATAGCGGGTTAAGTGGGCATTAAATTCAGTGCTACCGAGGTCATTAATAGCGACTAGTTCGATATGTTGACGGAAATCAGACTCATATAAGGCTCTTAGGATATTGCGGCCGATGCGGCCATAGCCATTTATTGCAACGCGGATAGTCATGGGCAAGCCCCTCTTTCTGTTTTCTGATATGCTGCTATATGTAATTAAATTAAATAATAACTGGATTAAATGTAATTATCACTATATTTTTTGTAATTAAATTAAATTATGTTTCTGCGGTTTAGCCTAATCAGCATGCTAGGCTTGAGCTTCTCGCATGTCTTAGCTGCAAGTTGAGCAATAGGTTGAGCAACAAATAAGGTGATAACGCCAGATATCCTGCCCATACGGGTGACTTAAGGCCTGATAAGCCCTAATCTATGGCGCATAAATGACAAGATATAATGACTGCTTATGACTGTACTTTTACAACTTAATAAGGCACTAGCTACGTTAAGCCGAGCAGAATCGCTGCTCGCTAAAGTGATTTTGGCTGACCCCGAGAAAGTAGTGAATATCAGTACTGCCGAGTTGGCGAAATTGGCCGGTGTCAGTGACCCGATGGTGTCGCGACTTTCTAAAACACTGGGCTGCAAGAGCTTCCCAGATTTTAAAGTGCAATTGGCGCAGAGTCTGGTGACGCGCGAGTCATTTATTAGCGAGGCGGTAGACCCCG
Source organism: Oceanicoccus sp. (assembly GCA_051277205.1). GTDB lineage: Bacteria > Pseudomonadota > Gammaproteobacteria > Pseudomonadales > Dasaniaceae > Oceanicoccus. The sequence goes on from JBNMPW010000070.1 coordinate 9,353, forward strand.
GTGACGGCGTCAGTAGTTATATCGATAAACGGATTAATGCCAACCAAGCCGCGCTGGAATATATTCGGGGCCATTTACAGCCAGATATTATCGAGGCGGCGGTTACTGCGCTGTCGGCAGCGCAGCAGATATTGATCTTTGGGCTCGGTGGCTCAGCCGCTGTGGCACAAGATGCACAACACAAGATCTTTCGCTTAGGCATACCGACCATTGCTTATAGTGATCATTTGATGCAACGAATGGCAGCGGCGGGGGCGGATGAAAATACCGTGGTATTGATTTTTTCAGTCACCGGTCGCACCGAAACCACCTTGGAAGTGGCTGATATTGTTAAGCAAAGTGAGGCTACCTTGATCGCTATCACCGGTCCAGATTCGCCCTTGGGGCAATTGGCTGATATCACCATTCCTTCTGGTGATGAGTTAGAAGACACGACGATTTATATTCCGATGACCACACGTATCGTGATTCTTACTGTGATTGATATTCTGGCCACCGGTATGGCGTTGAGCCAAGGTGAGGCCGGTGATCAAAGGCTGCTGAAAATCAAACATAGTCTCGACGCCACCAAACTGAGTTGAACGTTATCGATCCCTCTAAAATGAATGTGTGCTAATCATTGGTTGTCCGAAAATAATGTCCGAAAACACGCATTTAAACTTGCGCCGCTAAAAAAGTTTGCCTACGATACTGTTTATGTGTACAGTACTTTCAATCGGGACACAGATACAAATATTTGGCTGGTTACCCGCCGCAGATTAATAACAAAGCTCGTTATTATCCGTGCCAGCCACAATATGTAACTGTATGCTATTAGCCTAACTCTATAAGAAGCGAGAGAAAATTATGGATACCAACAAAGAAAAAGCCCTACAAGCCGCGCTAGCTCAAATTGAACGTCAGTTTGGTAAAGGCTCGATTATGAAAATGGGTGAAGAAGCCCGTGAAGCGATACCGGCTATCTCGACGGGTTCGCTGGGTTTGGATGTTGCCTTGGGAATAGGCGGCTTACCTAAAGGTCGTATTGTTGAAATATATGGTCCGGAATCTTCGGGTAAAACTACGCTAACTTTAAGTGTTATTGCTGAAGCACAAAAGGCTGGAGCAACGTGTGCTTTTATTGACGCTGAGCACGCACTCGACCCTGGTTATGCTGAAAAACTGGGTGTTAACATTGATGACATGTTGGTCTCTCAGCCTGATACCGGTGAGCAGGCACTGGAAATTACCGATATGCTAGTGCGGTCTGGTTCGGTCGATGTTATTGTCATTGACTCAGTGGCAGCACTAACGCCTAAAGCTGAAATTGAAGGAGATATCGGCGATTCACACATGGGATTGGCGGCGCGTATGATGTCGCAAGCCATGCGTAAAATGACCGGTAATATCAAAAATGCAAATTGTCTGGTAATTTTCATTAACCAGATTCGAATGAAAATTGGCGTCATGTTCGGCAGCCCTGAAACGACAACTGGTGGTAATGCATTGAAGTTTTATGCTTCAGTCCGTTTGGATATTCGTCGTATCGGTGCGGTTAAAGATGGTGATGAAATTGTCGGTAACGAAACTCGCGTCAAAGTCGTTAAAAACAAGGTGTCGCCGCCCTTTAAACAAGCAGAATTTCAGATCATGTACGGTAAAGGTATTTTCCGTATGGGAGAGGTTATTGACCTTGGTGTTAAGCAGGGCCTGATTGATAAGGCGGGTGCTTGGTATGCTTATAACGGCGACAAAATTGGTCAAGGTAAAGCCAATGCGTCTAAGTTCCTACTAGATAATCCTGATATTGCCGGCACTATTGAAGCTAAAATTCGACAAGAGTTATTAGGTACTAAAGCGCCACCAGAGTTACAAGTAGTAGAAGATAAAGCCGAAGCGGCTGAATAAAATTTTCAAGCATTAATACGAAGGTGTCACCGCAAGGTTGGCGCCTTTTTTTTGTAGCGCATCCCCGTCCTGAAATAAGTTGTTAGACTGAAAATGACAGCCAATACCGATAAGCTATTTGACGATGACTGTGAGCATAAGAAAAGCCAGCCTTTAGCTGCGGCCGATAGCTTACGGCCTGTCGATATACGCCGCAAAGCGATGGATGTGTTAGCCGGCCGTGAGCATGGCTATCAAGAGCTTTTTACGAAATTGCATCAGAAGATTGCGGCGCGCTATGAACTGCCGATCGAGCAGCTGCAAGCGATGATTGAGCAACAATTGCAGTTATTAGTCGCCGATAATTTACAAAGCGATCAACGCTATGTTGAAGCCTTTATTAACGGTCGCAAAGCGCAGGGCAAGGGCCCGTTACGTATTCGACAGGAGTTGGAACAAAAACGCGTTGCCGGCTATTTGATTGAGGACAACCTGCATGAAGATGATGACCAGTGGTTATCGTTGGCCGAGCGGGTGTATCGCAAAAAGTTTGGCAGCAATGCGCCAAAGGACTATCAAGAAAAATCCAAGCGCTTACGGTTTATGCAATACCGGGGCTTTGGCTATCAGCATCTTGCTGGTTTGATCGGTGTGTAAAATGCACGTCTCTGATAAAACTAACCAATCATCAGTCATCAATAGCCGAACAGACTGTTAAACAGGCAGTAGGCGCCCGTGAGTAATATTCTTAGTGAGTGATAGTAAGCTCACGCCGGTGTTAGTGATGTTGTATCAACGATGCGGGCAGCAGAACTTCAATTTCAAAGCCATCGCTCAGATTGCGAGCCGACATTTTGCCGCCATGATGAATGATAGCGCGGTTAGCAATCGATAGCCCTAGTCCATGGCCGCCAATTTTTTGGTGCTCGCGGGCGCTTTCAACGCGATAAAAGTCGTTGAAAATTTTGTCCAGCGATTTTTCGGGTACTCCTTTGCCGCAATCGCGTACTGCAATACGAATCCAGTCATCGTCATTGGTTGGTCGTTGTACCGTAATGGTCACGGCGGTTCCTTCGGGGGTGTAACGCATAGCATTACGGGTGAGGTTGTCGATCGCATGCCAGAGTAGGCTGCCGGCGGTAGTCACCAGTAATTCATCAATCTGGCTATCAATTTTAATTGACTTGTTTGCTTGTGCGGCTTCTAACGCATCATCATTAGCGATGTCTTCCACTAAGCCTATTAAGTCTACGCAGTCATCCATGGCCTGGTTATAGTTCGGCACCACTAATAATTTGCCAATCATGCTGTTGAGTCTTTCGCACTCTTTTTCAACGCGCTTTAATTCAGGGGTGTTATCACCGTGTTTGCGTTCGGCCAATGCCAGCGCCGCTTGAATACGTCCCAACGGTGAACGCAACTCATGCGATATGTCACGCACCAATTGTTTTTGTTCTTCTAGAGTTCGCTCTAATTGCTCGGCCATATTGTTAAAGCTATGGCCCAGTTCAGAAATTTCATCCTTGCTGTATGCACTGATGTCAAAGCGATAATTGAGTTTCCCTGCGGCCAGTTGTTGGGTCGCTTTACGCAGTGCGACAATGGGTCGTGTGATAGCGCGAGCCATAAAAAAACAGAGTAAACCACTAACGAGAATGGCTCCGATTAAACGTACCCAGATGTACTTTGTAAAAAAATAAACAATAGGTGAGGGTGGGAGCGGTGTGGCGATTAGTAGTTTTGAAATAGGCTTATCAGCGCGGATCAATAATTGGCCATAAATTTTAGCGTCACTGAGCTCAGTTTCTAGCGTTGGGTTGTCAATAGTTAATGCTTCGGCCGCATCGCGAATTTTATCGGGCACCATGGTCGAGCGTTTAGGGTCGGTTAAATTAATTGAATAGGCTTTTACGCTGCTAATACTCGGCAGCCCTTGCTGCCAGAGTTCTAATTCTTTGTTACTGCGTTGTAGGGCAATTTCTGCGGTACGTTTTAAAATACCTTGGGCCGCTTTACCCAATTCATAGGGGGATAGTTCTGGGTTTTGATCGATCTCATTGAAGTAGCGAGTAGCGGTCAGCACTGTCAAAATTACCGCGATGGTGATCAGCCAAAAGCTGATGAATATTTTTAAGAAAAGTCGATTCATCGCGGGTAGCTAGGTCTTCCTGGTTTTTATTCTTGCTGTTCGATAATGGCTTGGGTGAACTGATAACCCACGCCGCGAATGTTTTTAATCAGGTCTTCATCAATACCAAATTGACCCAATTTTTTGCGAATATTACTGATGTGTACATCGATACTACGATCATAGGCGGCAAGTTTGCGTTTCAATACTTCGCTAGAAATGTTTTCTTTATCTACCACGCTACCGGCACGTTGCATCAATAATTGCAGTATTTCAAATTCAGTAGAGGTTAAGTGGATTGCCTGCTGTTGGTAGTAAAGTTCGCGGCGGGTAACGTCCAGCAGCAAGTCTCCGGTGGATAGCTGGCTAGGCATCTTGTTGTGCTGGCTGTTTTGCGCGCGACGCAATACCGCCCTAACGCGAGCTGCTAATTCTTTGGGGTTACAGGGTTTGGGCACATAATCATCGGCGCCCAGCTCTAAGCCCAGAATACGATCTGTATCATCGCCGCGGGCGGTCAGCATGACAATAGGCAAGTCGCTGTTATTGCGGACTGCTCTTAGAACATCTAACCCCTGTTTGCCAGGTAGCATGATATCCAGCACCATTAGGTCATATTTTTTGCTCTGAAATTCTTGTACTGCTTCGTCACCATTATGAACTGAGCTAATGGTGAAGCCTTCCAATTGTAAAAAATCGGTTAGCAGGGTGCAGAGTTCGATATCATCATCGGCAATAAGAATATGTGGACTCATAGAATATGCTGCCTGTGCTGCTTAGTTTTTGTAAAAAGCTATTGTTCATTAATGGTTAAAGAGCGGCTATGGTCTTTACATAACTTTTATAAGGTTGCGCCTAACTTTACATGTTATGAACAGTCATGGCTTGCTGCCCAATAAAATCAGCCACTTGCTCTGCCGTTGTGGCGTTGCTAACCACTGCGATACTGGCCTTCTCCGGTTGCAGGTAGCTGTTGGCTACCCGTTGTAGATCTGCCAGCGTAACTGCCAGTATAGCTTGGCGAAATTGCTGGCGTTGTTGGTGACTGCGGCCAAATAGGGCGCTGTGAAAGCTTTGTTTGGCTTCACCTGCCGGCGAGCCTGGTTTATCTAGGCTGCTGATAACGCCTAAAATAGCCTGTTCTAATTGCTCTTCATTGTGCGTATTGCTGTGTAACCAATCTAGCGCAGCGTCAAAATCTGCCAGTGTATCCACTAACCGCGGGTCCCGGTAAGAATAAAAGCGGAAGGCCGCGATATTGGAGTCTTGACCGGCGCCGCCGCCATAGGCACCCCCTTGCTCGCGGATTGCGCGGTGCAGAAAACCATTACGTAAAAAACCACCTAACACGGTTAGGGCTGGCGCATCACTGTGATCTGACGGCACTGTTGGATAGGCTTTGGCACAAAAATTAACCGGGCTGTTGGCAATCCATAATTGGCGGTTGCGTTGTCTGATCGCTGTTGGCTGAAATGTTTGGTGAGAGCTGCTGTGTTCTGCTTGTTGCCAAAGCTGGGCCAAGCTTTGTTGGCATTGGCTCATCTTATCGGCTTCAGCTATCAGTAACAGTTGTTTTGGTGCTTGTAACATCAAATCATGCAAGCCACTAAGTTGCTCGACATAGTGTTGTAAGCCAGCGTCTGTCTGTAAGCTGTCATCGAGCTGTTTTACGGCTTGGATAC
>JBNMPW010000071.1:0-14762 GCA_051277205.1 Oceanicoccus sp.
GAGCGCTTAGAGCGGGAATACGATATTGATTTAATCACGACTGCGCCGACGGTTATTTACCAAGTGGAAAAAAATAACGGCGATGTGATAATGGTCGATAATCCCTCCGCGTTGCCAGGCGCTGGAGATATAAACGAAATTCGCGAGCCGATCGCCACTGTTAATATACTGGTACCGCAGGAATACCTGGGTAATGTCATCACCCTCTGCGTTGAAAAACGGGGTGTTCAGAAAAGCATGCAGTTTTTAGGGCATCAAGTATCGCTTAATTACGATATCCCGATGAACGAAGTAGTCATGGATTTTTTCGATCGCTTAAAATCTGTTAGCCGCGGCTACGCTTCCTTGGATTATAGTTTTGATCGTTTTGAAATGGCGAATCTAGTGCGGCTAGATGTGTTGATTAACGGCGAGCGGGTCGATGCCTTGGCACTGATCGTACACCGCGATCACGCCCAGTCGAAAGGCCGTTCGTTAACTGAAAAAATGAAAGAGCTAATTCATCGACAAATGTTTGATGTGGCAATACAGGCTGCCATCGGTGGTCAGATTATTGCGCGGCAAACGGTAAAAGCCTTGCGTAAAAATGTAACGGCCAAATGTTACGGTGGTGATGCCAGTCGTAAGCGTAAGTTGTTAGATAAACAAAAAGCCGGTAAAAAACGCATGAAGCAAGTGGGTAGTGTTGAAATTCCACAAAGTGCTTTCTTGGCAGTTTTAAAAGTCGATAGCTAAATATCACAATAACGGATCTAACATGGTTGACTCTATTCTTATCACGATTTCTCTAGTCTCTATAGTTGTTTGGCTAGTACAAGAGAAACATTTACGTAGCCTGTTGCAGACAAACTTTAATAAGCTGGTTGCGGCAGGCCAGATCTTGCCTGAAGAGCAGTTGCAGCAGCAAGTATTACCCCGTTGGCACAATCTTTTAATGCAGGCTGTGTCTGTAATGTGGATTGCTTGGGGTATTTCTGTTGTTGTGCTTAAAGATGGCGACTTTGCTTTTGTGCTAGTGATGCTGACGCTGCTTTCAGCTGTTATTGCAGGCGTAGATAAACTGTTATTTAGCAAAGCGCGCAAGGCTTATGTTGAGTCGAAAGCGGTGGTGGATTTTCTCGCTAAATATGGTGAAGAGCAGCGACAAAAACTGGCTTTCTTTCTCAATCAGGATTTTATTGTCGGAGAATACGCGAAATCGTTTTTCCCGGTACTGGGCTTGGTGTTAGTGCTACGTTCATTCATTGTCGAGCCTTTTCAGATCCCTTCCGCATCGATGGTGCCGACCTTGTTGGTAGGTGATTATATTCTGGTCAATAAATATAACTACGGTTTGCGCTTGCCGGTACTGGGCACCAAAATTATTGAAAACGGTGCACCTGAACGCGGCGATGTGATGGTTTTTTTTCCGCCCCATAAAGATATCTATTTTATTAAGCGGGTAATTGGTTTACCTGGTGATCAAATCAGTTACAAAAATAAGCAGCTATCCATCAACGGTGAGCTCGCCCCGCAAATATTTCTGGCTGCATTACCGCCGGGGATGAATGCAACGGTTGAATTAGCTTCAGAAAATCTTACCGGGGTTGATCATCTGATGAATAAGAGCCTGCGGATTAATCGAGGGGACGATTTCTCTATTACCGTAAAGCCGGGTCATTATTGGATGATGGGCGACAACCGCGATAACAGCAGTGACAGCCGAACTTGGGGTCAGGTACCCGAAGAGCGCATTGTCGGTAAGGCGTTTGCCATTTGGTTACATTGGCCATCGATTACTCAATTCCCCAGCTTTAGTCGCAATGGTGTGATCCAGTAGCGTTTTTGGCCTACTAGTCCTGTATTGATGTGGTCGATTTGTTAAGCAATACCGTTTAGAAACTAAGCAAAATTGCTAAAAGCCACTAGAATAGATGACATATTAAGTCAGTTTTTGGGAGCTACACCATTATGAAAGTACAAGTAAAGCAATCGGGGTTTTCACTGCTAGGGGTTTTATTTGCAATGATGATTTTTGCATTCTTGCTCACAGCGGGGCTGAAAATCTTGCCGGTGTATATGGAAGCGGCCAGCCTGAATAACGCGCTCGAGCGATTAGTTGACGATAATGCTTTCAAAGGCAAGAGTTCAGGTGAAATTCGCAGCAAGATTGCTGGCGTGATGAATATGAACAGAATCGAAGGCATTCATCCTAAAGACGTTAAGATCACCCGCACCAAAAAGGGTACCACTATTATTGATGCCACTTACGATACGCGTATGAACTTCATGTCGAACATTGATGTGGTGGTTAAAAATGAGAAATTGATATATGAATTTCAATCCGATTAATGTGCTGTGTCATATTTCATATGCCACTCCGCTATCTCATTTCCAGCACGTTAATCGCTGCCTAATGGGTTTTTGACTCACGTGTCCTCTGCTGAAGCTGCCGCCATTGATAAGCGGCGATTAATTGGTCGTCTTGGCTACCCGTTTAAAGATCTTTCTTTAGTTGATTTGGCATTAAGCCACCGCAGCATAGGCGCTCGCAATAATGAGCGCCTAGAGTTTCTAGGTGACTCGATCGTTGGTTATTTGATGGCCGAAGCGTTGTTTGAAAAATTCCCCGATTGCCGCGAAGGTGAGCTGAGTCAAATGCGTTCACAATTGGTGAAAGGCGCTACCTTGGCTGAAATCGCTAAAGAGTTTGATCTAGGGGATTTTCTACATCTCGGTCCTGGCGAGTTAAAATCGGGCGGTCATCGCCGTGAGTCTATTTTGGCGGATGCTGTCGAAGCGTTGATTGCCGCTATCTATCAAGATGCTGGCGCGAATATGGATGTTTGTCGGCAATATGTTTTGCCTTGGTTTCAAAGCCGCTTGGATGCAATTTCGCCTAAGAACGCCAACAAAGATGCGAAAACTCTGTTGCAAGAGTGGTTGCAAGGTAATCAGCGGCCTCTGCCCAAGTATCACTTGCGGGAAACCACTGGCAGCGATCATCAGCAAGAGTTTGCAATAGAGTGCGAGATCGCGCATATTCATCAACGATTTGAAGGTAAGGGCACAAGTCGTCGGGTTGCTGAGCAAGCTGCCGCAGCTATTGCCTTACAACACTTACAACAGTAATCAACGCTTTCCCTGCAAGGGCGGCCGAATTCACCCACTAATTAATAGACTCTATGACCGATCAAACACGCTGTGGCTATGTTGCCATTGTTGGCCGTCCCAATGTGGGCAAGTCGACCCTACTGAACCATATTTTGGGGCAGAAAATCAGTATCACCTCGCGTAAACCGCAAACTACTCGGCATCGAGTGATGGGGATTAAAACCGAACAGGATACGCAAACTATTTTTGTTGACACACCCGGTATTCACAAGGGTGATGATTCCGAAAAGGCGATTAATCGCTATATGAACCGCGCCGCTAGTTCGACCATCACCGATGTTGATGTGGTGGTATTTATGGTCGAGAGGGGCAAGTGGACGCCTGAGGATGACTGGGTATTACTGCAAGTAGAGCGCGCTGATTGCCCGGTAATTCTGGTGATTAATAAAGTCGACCAGATAAAAGACAAAACTAAATTACTGCCGTTTTTAGAGAGCTGCAGTAGCAAGATGGATTTTGCTGAAATTATCCCCTTGTCGGCGTTACAGGGTAATAATCTAGACAGTCTTCAGAAAAGTATTAACGGCTATTTACCTATTGGTACTCATTTGTTTCCCGAAGATCAGGTTACTGACCGCAGCTCGCGCTTTATGGCAGCTGAGTTAGTGCGCGAAAAAATCATGCGCCAGCTGGGTGAAGAGGTACCGTACTCAATGACTGTAGAAATTGAAGACTTCAAAGACAGCGGTAAAAGTCTGCATATCCACGCCTTAATTCTGGTAGAGCGTGAAGGCCAAAAGCGAATTGTGATTGGTGACAAAGGTAGTCGTCTACGCTTAATTGGTCAGGAGGCGAGACTGGATATGGAGAAGATGTTTGAGCGCAAAGTGATGCTCAAACTCTGGGTGAAAGTGAAGTCGGGATGGTCCGATGACGAGCGCGCATTGCGCAGTCTCGGTTACAGTGATTTTGAAAAATAGCGGGTAGCAGCTGAACTAAAACCGAACTACAGTTTAACAACCACTAGATCTTATCTATGCGCATCGATACTCAACCCGCCTATATTCTGCATAGCCGCGAATTCCGCGATAGTAGTTTAATCATCGAGTGTCTAAGCCGTGACCATGGCCGCGTTAGCGGCGTGTTGAAGGGCGTGAGGGCCAGCAGCAAGTCAGCCAAACAGCGCCGCAGCTTAGCGCAGCCATTAGTGCCCTTACTGCTCAGCTGGAGCGGTAAAGCAGAGCTGAAAACCATCACCAGCATTGAAGCTAATAGCACGTTGCCCCGCTTGCAAGGTAACCGTCTGTTTAGCGCACTTTATGTCAATGAAGTACTAACTCGTTTGCTGCAGCCGAATGATCAGCACAGTGATCTTTTTCCCTTGTATCAGTGGGTCTTAGAGGCGCTGGTCGGTGATGGACTCATTGATGTAATATTACGCCACTTTGAATTACGTCTTTTAGAAGACCTTGGCTACGGGCTAGATTTCAGCAGCGATGTGGCGTCTGGAGAGTCGATTTCAGCGCATCAATATTACCATTTCAAGCCAGGCTCTGGCTTCAGTTTGGCGTTGCCATCAGCCAATGATAAGAGTCATACGCGGGGCTATTACAGTGGTGAGTTACTGTTGGCCATTGGCAGTCGTCAATTTGATCAGCCCAGTCGCCTGGCTGCTAAATATTTGTGTCGTCAGGCGCTTAGCCCCTTGCTTGGAAATAAGCCCTTGAAGAGCCGCGAATTATTCCAGTAAGGGAACTGTTTAGGCTAAAAATAGTCGAATATTTGCGCTAGTAGTAGCCAGAAGCTCGGTGTATCATCGCCCTCGCTTGGATCAGACCGCTCCCTAAAAATATAATTAACGGCAGAATCTAAAGCAAATTTGTAATCTAGAACAGGTTTGTAGTTATTTATGTCATTTCCAACTATTGAAGATTATGTCGGTTCAACGCCCTTGGTTCGCCTGCAACGTATGCAAGGCGACAGCAGTAATACTATTTTGCTTAAGCTTGAAGGGAATAATCCCGCTGGCTCGGTGAAAGACCGGCCTGCGATGAGCATGATCAATCGCGCCGAGTCGCGCGGTGATATCAAGCCTGGCGATACTTTAATCGAAGCTACCAGCGGTAATACAGGTATTGCGCTGGCAATGGCGGCGGCTATCAAGGGCTATAAAATGCAGCTGATTATGCCTAGTCATATGAGCGCTGAACGCAAATTGGCAATGGCAGCCTATGGCGCAGAGTTGATCGAGGTGAGCCAGGCAGAAGGTATGGAAGGGGCTCGAGACCTGGCTTTGCAGATGCAGGCCGATGGCAAGGGTATCGTGCTCGATCAGTTTGCCAATTTAGATAATCCGGTAGCGCACTATGAAACCACTGGCCCCGAGATTTGGCAGCAATCGCAACAGAAAATCACCCACTTTGTAAGTTCGATGGGCACCACAGGTACCATTATGGGGGTGTCGCGCTATTTGAAAGAGCAAAACTCCGCCATTGAAATTATTGGCTTGCAGCCCATGGATGGCGCCAGTATTCCAGGTATTAGGCGCTGGCCTCAGGAGTATCTGCCCAGCATTTATGACAGTCAGCGGGTTGATCGGATACTGGATATCGCACAGCAGGATGCCGAGCAAAATATGAAGCGCTTGGCAGCTGAAGAGGGCATCTTTTGCGGTGTTTCTTCTGGTGGTTCTGTGGCTGCGGCTTTACAAATTTCACAGCAACTTGAAAACGCGGTTATCGTCGCCATTATCTGTGATCGTGGTGACCGTTATTTATCTACCGGCGTATTCGATTCCGCATTGAAGTAAGTAGATTAGGCAGCACTTGTTATGGTTAAGGTTCGCGAAGAGCATCCAGAACACGACGACGGCTCGGTTGATATCGAGCGTTGGTTACAGCGTTTACCTGTGGATGCTAATTTCAATCGTCAGCTATTACAGCAAGCTTGTGAACTGAGCTATCAGTCCGAGCAGCAAGCAATTTCGGTCTCTGATAAAGCCTGGGATGAGCTCACTAGCAGTTTCCGTATTGGCCTTGAAATGGCCGAAATTCTCGCCGAGCTGCAACTTGATCAGCAAACTCTGATAGCGGCTATTTTGTATCGTGCGGTGCGCGAAGAAAAATTATCCATTGCGACAGTTGAAGAAAACTTTGGTGCCGGTATTGGTCGCATGATCGAAGGCGTCATGCGGATGGCGGCGATGAGTCGGGTGCTAACTAGCGATGATCCAGTGCTGGGACAGGCCGAGGCACAAAAAGATAATATCCGCAAAATGTTGGTGGCTTTGGTCGATGATGTACGAGTGGCACTGATCAAATTGGCCGAGCGAACCTGTGCTATCAGGGCTGTAAAAAATAATCCAAAAAAACGCTATCGGGTAGCGCGAGAAGTACATGATATTTATGCGCCGCTTGCACACCGTTTAGGGATTGGTCATATCAAATGGGAGCTGGAAGACCTTTCATTTCGGTATCTACAGTCGGTTGCTTATAAAAAAATTGCCAAGCTGCTAGACGAAAAACGGCTGGCGCGACAGAGCTTTATTGACGAAGTAATTGGCTCGCTGAATAACAGCTTACAACAAAGTGGCATTAGCGCCGACTTAACTGGGCGTGCTAAACATATTTACAGCATTTGGCGGAAAATGCAGCGTAAAGGTATAGGTTTTTCGCAAGTCTATGACATTCGTGCCGTGAGGGTACTGGTCCCCGAAGTGAAAGATTGCTACGCGGCGCTGGGTTTAGTTCATGGCGCTTGGCGCAATATTCCCAATGAGTTTGATGACTATATTGCGAACCCCAAGGACAATGGCTACCGCTCGTTACATACCGCTGTTATCGGCCCACAAGGTAAAGTCTTAGAAATTCAGATACGCACTTTTACCATGCACGAAGAGGCCGAGTTTGGCGTCTGTGCGCACTGGCGTTACAAGGGGAGTGATAGCCAAGGTGGCAGCAGTTACGAAAATAAAATAGCATGGTTGCGACAGGTGCTGGACTGGCATGAAGAAACCGATGCCAGCCCCAGTGACGTTGCCGAGCATTTTTCCCGGTCGCAGGACCGAATCTATGTGTTTACGCCAGAAGGTCATGTGGTTAATTTGGCGCAGGGCTCAACACCGTTAGACTTCGCCTATCATATCCATACTGAAGTAGGCCATCGCTGTCGAGGCGCCAAGGTCAATGGTCGCATTGTGCCTTTAACCTATCAACTGTGCACAGGTGAACAGGTTGTTATCCTAACCGGTAAAGAAAACGCGCCGAAACGTGACTGGCTGCAATCTAGTCTTGGCTATCTTAAATCCTCACGTGCCCGGGTCAAAGTTCAGCACTGGTTTAAACAACAAGCGCGAGAAGATAACGTCGCCGCTGGCCGTGGATTAATCGAAAAAATTTGTAAGCGTTTAGCTTTGACCAGTCTCGATTACAAAGTGGTATCGAACTATTTCGGTTATCAGGCGGTGGAGGATACTTACGCGGCTGTTGGCGCCGGCGATATTTCTGCTGCTCAAATTATTAATGCAGTGCAGCATTTATTTGAGCCGCAAAACGAAAAGCCAGCATCCCCAGCGCTGAAGTTGGCCACCAATAAGCAAGAGATAGTCAATCAAAATGGCGTGATGGTGCGCGGTGTCGGTAATTTGATGACCAACTTTGCCGGCTGCTGTAAACCCTTGCCCGGTGACTTAATTATTGGCTATGTCACTTTGGGGCGCGGCGTGACCATTCACCGCCCCGATTGTAAAAAAGTATTGCAGCTCCAATTCCGTGAGCCGGACCGTATTATTGAAGTTAGCTGGGGCGAGCAGCCGCAACAGGTTTATCCCGTCGATATTGAAATCAATGCCTATGATCGCAGCGGTCTGTTAGGCGATATAACAACCTTACTAGGCAATGCTCATATTGATGTGATTGCCGTTAATACCCAGTCTGATAAGAGTAATAACACCGCCATCATGCATTTAACAATTGAGATTACAGGCCTCGGCGCATTAGGTAATTTACTGGCAAAAATAATCCGCTTACCTAATGTGTTATCGGCTGACCGCGTGCGAGAGGGCCGCTAATGACTGCGCCTACTGTTACCCCCATTGATGACTTACTGTATTTAATGTCGCGCTTACGGGACCCACTAGATGGTTGTCCCTGGGACAAAGAACAAGATTTCGCCTCCATCGTGCCGCATACTATCGAAGAAAGTTATGAGTTAGCTGATGCCATCGCCAATGGCGATTTTAAACAGATTAAAGAAGAACTGGGCGATGTGTTGTTTCAAGTGGTGTTTTACGCACAAATGGGTAAAGAGCAGCAGCGGTTTGATTTTAAAGATATCGCTCAAGCCTTGGTCGATAAACTAGTACGTCGTCATCCCCATGTCTTTCCGCAAGGTAGTTTGCAGAGTCGCGCCGGTAAACAAAATGCGGCGATCACAGAGATCAAAAAAAATTGGGAAGCTACCAAGGTTAATGAGCGGCAGCAGAAGCAGCAATTTAGTCTGTTAGATGATGTTCCGGTAGCATTACCGGCATTAAGCCGCGCCGCCAAACTACAAAAAAGAGCCTCTCGAGTAGGGTTTGATTGGGACAATTCTGCGGGTGTAGTGACTCATTTACAGTCTGAATTAGACGAGTTACGCGAAGCTGAATTGGCTAAAGACCAAGACCATATTGCCGAAGAGTTGGGGGATGTGTTGTTTTGCGCTGTAAATTTAGCGCGCAAGCTTAAGGTCGACCCCGAATCAGCTCTGCGCAGCGCTAATCGTAAGTTTGAGCAACGATTTCGCTTTATTGAAAAATCGCTCAGCGCCAGTGGTAGCACACCAGAAGAGGCCAGTCTTGAGCAAATGGATGCACTCTGGCAGCAAGCTAAACAACAGGGTCTGTAAAGATCTATCGGTGTTTGAGTGGACCGATTATCTGCTTAATATTAGTGGTGATCTTTTTGTTGACTTACAAAATCGCTCATGTGTTTTTTGGTCAGATCGAGGAATTTCGGCGTCGGACCAACATCTTCATATAACGGGTCACCTTCTTCATCCCTTGCAACGATAGTCGTGCCTCTAACATAGGGCATGTGTGACTCGACATCATTGAGCGCGGCGGATAGTAGATCAGTAACAATTTCAGTAATCGCTCGTCGCGGGTACAATTCGGCCAATGCTTGTAGCTTGGCCGCATCTTCAACCGGTAAGCGGATACTGTAATGTTCTTCGGTTAGTTGTCCGCTGGCGGTGGTTTCCCACAACTGCAGTAATTGCTGAATATTCATTTATGTACCTGAAAGATTAAGGGGCTTCATCAAAGCATAGATGCTGCGGAGAATGATGAAAGCCGCATTTGGCACAATATGACACTTGATCATGCGGATAAAAGGCAGTGGTTCACGTTCCTTTGAAAAAAGTGGCTCTACTGCGCCCAATTTAATTTCAGCGTAGGGTGCTAATCTACTTATGCTGCTTGCCTTTGTCTCCTGTATCAAGTGTTAAGGCGCTGATTTTAATGTGTTAATTGCTTCATTTTTGGGCAAATCAATATGCAGGGCGTCGCTGGACTTGAGCTTGTGTAGGGACCTGTGTATTGTTAACGGCTTTTCTGGATGAGGCGGTTGAATAGTGACTATATCATTCCTTTATTGACGGTTGTAGGAGCATTTTATGCGTGTAATTTTGTTGGGCCCGCCCGGTGCAGGTAAAGGTACGCAGGCGCAATATATTTGTGAGAAATTTAATATCCCACAAATCTCTACTGGTGATATGTTACGTGCAGCAGTTAAAGCAGAAACTGAGATCGGTTTAAAAGTTAAAGCTGTTATGGACTCCGGTGCTTTGGTCTCCGATGATCTTATTATCGGTATCGTTAAAGAACGTATCGCCGAAGCAGATTGCGCTAATGGATTTTTGTTTGATGGCTTTCCTCGCACTATTCCACAAGCAGATGCTTTGTTAACCGCAGGCGTTGCTATTGATACAGTGCTTGAAATTGCTGTTGATGATGATGAGATCGTTGCTCGAATGAGCGGTCGTCGTATGCATGAGGCCTCAGGTCGTGTTTACCATGTGGTATTTAACCCGCCTAAGCAAGAAGGTTTGGACGATGAAACCGGCGACGTTTTATTACAACGTGAAGATGATAAAGAAGACACAGTTCGTACCCGTCTTAATGTTTATCACGATCAAACTGAGCCCTTGGTTGGTTTTTATCAAGGTCTTGCTGATGGTGATGGCCCGGCTTATCGCGCCGTTGCAGGTGTTGGCTCAGTGCAAGATATTCGCGAAAAAATTTATGCAGCCTTAGGGGCATAAATCTTCTTCGGCAATAAAAAAGGCCCCTGCGGGGGTCTTTTTTATTGCCGTTAATCCGGTAAAATCAGCCCACTAACAGATTGCTGATGAAAAAATCACTTATTACTATAAAGGGTTTACATTATTAGTAGCTGTTGGCCCAATTTTTAAATTATTTGTAGCCCGATAAGTTATGAAAACCACTGTCATATTAATGAACTTAGGAATCCCGATTGCGCCGACTAAAAAGTCGTGCGGGCGTTCTTAAAAGAGTTTCTCAGTGACCCACGATTGTCAGAAGTCCCCAAGCTGATTTAGTTTTTTATTTTGTGGTTGATAATCCTTACCTTTAGAGCACCGAGAGTGATGGATGCTTACCGATCCTTTTGGTTGACGAATGGATCCCCTGCGTGTTTTTATACAATCACAGGCAGCTAAACTAGAGCGGCATTCACAGCAATTATTAGCGCCTGAAAAAATGCTTATAGTAGCTCATACCATGATTTTCTCCGGCCCATCTTTGGCCGATGTAGTTGCAGATGTTAGGTTGCAGGGTGTCAAACATATTTTATGTGTTACCACTTTATCCACAATATTCGACAATATTCAACAAGGACTACTAACAGTGTTTACGATCAAGTGACGGATATTGTCAGTGGTCAGCGAGATATCGCGTCTATACAGACTATTAAGCAATACTATCAACACCTACTTTTTATTTAAGCCCTACAACAATCGGTACTTGATCAATGGCGGGAAACCGGCAAAGCAGAGCGCTTATTAATGTCCTTTTATGGTATTTTGCAAAGTTATGCTGATGCCGGTGACTGGTATTATCAGCAGTGTTTAGTCACCGTAAGATTGCTGGCCGTAAGTCTGGACTTAGCGGAAAATGAAGGGGCAATTAGTTTTCAATCCAGAATTAGTTTTGCAAAATTGTTGTCACCCTATACCCGTGTTACGTTGGCCGTTTTGGATGGGACAGGTATTTTTGATGTCGATGTTATTTGCCTAGTTTTTTCAGCTGACTGCTTAGGAACCCTAGAAGAAATTGAAATCTAAAATCGTGATTTATTTATTACGTCGGAAGCATTTTTTAATGTTATTCCCTGTCTAGATGATCAAATTGATCATCTAGACAGGATGGCTGAATTAGTGACGGCTTATTTATCGAAAAGTACAGTTTCTGAATAATAATTTTGTTATGTGGAGTCATTTTTGCAATTATTATCAATCTTTTCTGATTTTTTAAAAATTCTTTGTTTTACCGAAAAACCCTCTGAATTGTTCTAATTTGATCGTTTTTTTAAAATAATCTGCAAATTTATAAAAAAAACTGCTTAAAAGCACAATAAATCTTTTTAAATTGTGATTTTTAGTCTAAAGGTTAATTGGATTATTAATAATCAGTGCTAGTTTTCTTATTGAGTTGGGGTTTAGCTGTCTAAGGAACTGCGTTAGCACAAACGTGGCCACTTTTGAGGAGAAACAACATGGCGAAAGCTAAAAAGAAAGCACCAGCTAAGAAGACGGTTGCTAAAAAAGCACCTACTAAATTAGTTGTAGTTGCGTCGGCGGTAGCAAAAGCGGAGGCAGCGTTAGCTAAACTGCAGAAAGCTATTGCTGCTGAAAAGAAATCACAAGCAGGGCTGAAGAAGAAAGCGGACGCTGCCAAGAAGAAGGCAGGCAAATCTTCAGCTAAAGCGGCAGATAAGAATACTGCCAAACGTGCTAAAGCTGCGGCCGCTAAATCTGGCGCTAGAGTAGCTGCATCAAGATCTAAGCTTGGCGCGGCGAAATTACGGTTAGCTAAAGTATCTGCAACGGCTAAAGCACAAGCTGATCAAGATGCCGTAAAAGCAAAAATTGCAGGACGTGCTATTGCACTAGCGGCAGCTGATGCAGCTGCATTGGCAGCAGCTACTGCAGCTTTTGCAGCCAGCTGGGCTAAGAAGCGCGCGACGGCAAATGCTAAGAAGCTAAAAGCTGCCCAGAAGAAAATGGCGGCTAAAGCAAATACTGAAGCCAAAAAATCAGCGTCTAAAGTAGCTGCAGCTGAGAAGAAGGCAGCGGCTAAAGCCAAGCTAGCCGCTAAAAAAGCGGCCGCTAAAGCTAAAGTAGTAGCCAAGAAAGCGGCCGCTAAAGCTAAAGTAGTAGCCAGGAAAGCATCAGCCAGCGCTAAAGCAGCAGCCAAAAAGGCGACCGCTAAAGCTAAAAAATCGGCTAATAAAAAACCAGCTAAGAAGAAGCCAGCTAAGATAAAGGTAGCAGCAAAGAAAAAAGCAGCACCTAAGAAAAAAGCTGTAACAAAAAAGAAGGCTGCTCCTAAAAAGAAAGCCGCAGCAAAGAAAAAACCGGCCAAAAAAGCCGTAAAGAAAAAAGTAGCACCTAAAAAGGCTGCTAAGAAGAAGTCTGCAAAGCGTAAAGCTAAAAAGTAAGCTGAGCGACAAGCAGTAACCAAGCCGCCAACTCTTAGAGTCGGCGGTTTTTTTATAACTCAGATTTTAAGTCGTCGGCATTATTGATATTGTTAAAGGCGTTGTCATCGTCAAACTCCACCACAGAGACCTTTAAATCTTGAAACCAGCCTTTAAGACTACGTCCGCCGGTTAGTAAATACTGATCTAAGCTGCTAGCAAGATGCCGTCGAATCAACACTGGTAAATAGTGATGGCGTTGGCCACAGCGCGCATAAGCTACATCGGTTTGTTGTTGGTCAAGGATTGTTAGCAAGCGATTGACTAAATTATCAGGAAGTTTGGGCGTGTCGCAGGGGCTGATTAATACCAGCTGATGCTGTAAATGCGGAAAAATGGTCTGCACCCCAGCTAATGGCCCTTGATAGTCGGCTAATCGATCGCTGTAAACGGGTAGCCCAAAACCGCGGTATTGTTCGAGATGGCGGTTGCAGCTGACGGCAATGTCATCAAGCTGTGGTCTAATCCTTGTTATAACATGCTGGATAAGCGGTGCACCTTGCCATACTATCAGTCCTTTATCTTCGCCATCAAAACGCCGCGCCTGACCGCCGGCTAGAATTATCGCACTTACTGCTGGTTCCATTTCTGTGCCCATTTCTGTTGGCGGATTGATTAAATACTGATATCTATAATGTCAGGCTGTTTACCCTGCTCGCTATTGTTACAATGCACATAGATTTCCATTATAAGCCGAGCTTGCTCACTGTTGCGTCCATTGGCAAAAAATAATAATGTCAGATTCTTTAACTAGCGCTGAGTTGCTGGCCAATGCTGAGCAATTTTCTCCTTATTGGCCTGATTTTATCCCTCGCCAAGGTCAGCAACAGATGGCGCAATGGATAGAAGAGGCGATTGCACAGCGCCAATCACTGGTGGTGGAAGCACCATCTGGTGCTGGTAAAACGCTGGCCTACTTAATTCCTATTTTACGCCAGGGTCAGCGAGCCATTATCTCTACTGCCAGCCGCTATTTGCAGCAACAACTTTATCGGCATGATATACCGGTATTACAGAAAGTGTTGGCCACTGATCAGTCTGTGGCCTTGTTGCAGGGCCGCAGCCATTATTTATGTCCTTATTACTTGGATAAAAATTTACACGCGGGTGATATAAAAGATACCGAGCAGATTGCGCAGCTGACCCAACTTTCTAATCGTTTTCGTCAGACGGGGCAGGGCGAATGGGATAAGTTACTTCCTAATGCCAGTAGCCGTACTCGTGCCTTGGCTAGCAGTGGCAGCGATGATTGCTTAGGACAGCAATGCCCACAATATACGAATTGTCCGCTGATGAAGGCAAGGTTGCGTGCGCAAAAAGCGGATGTGGTGGTGGTCAACCATAGCTTGTTGTTTAGCGACCGCAGTCTACGTCGTGACCAGTGGGCAGATCGATTACCTGCAACCGATGTTATTATTATTGATGAGGCGCACCGACTTACTGATTTTGCTCAAACCATTGTTGGTCAGCGTGTCAGCAGTTATAAATTACGGGGCTTAATCACCGATACCGAACAAGCGATTGGTAGATATGCATCTGAGCAGCGAGGTCTGCTTCGTTATATTAAGCAAGTGGGTACGGTATTGCTTAAACTGCCGCAGCGCTTACCCAGCAGTGTCTACTATCAGCGCCCGCAACATTTGGCGGTGGTGGAACAATGCCTGCAAATGCTACGGACCCTAAATCGCGCATTGCAGAAATTAGAGCAGCGGGAATATAGCTTGGTGGAGTTAGTGTTGCGCTATCAGCGTATGATCGAGTGCTTACAACAAATTAGGGCGGCAACAGGTTTGTGTTGGGTGCGCGCTTATCAAAATGGCTTTGTGATACATAATATCCCAGTCAGCTTGGCGGCCTTAATGCAGGAGCTAATGTCTGAGGTCAAAGGAAGTTGGATTATGACTTCTGCAA
>JBNMPW010000072.1:0-14491 GCA_051277205.1 Oceanicoccus sp.
AGGCGTTGGCGACGGCGACCAAGAAACGCTACGACGAAGATGCTGATATTATTGTCACTATCGACCGTGAAACCGGTGGTTATGACACTTACCGTCGCTGGCTCGTGGTTGCCGACGATGAGATGGCTTTGTTAGGTACACAGTTCACCACTGAGGAGGCCGCTGAGAAAGACGAGTCGCTGCAGATCGGTGATGTCCACCAAGAGCAGATCGAAAATGTTGGTTTTGGTCGTATTGCGGCGCAAACAGCCAAGCAAGTTATCGTCCAAAAAGTGCGTGAAGCTGAGCGTGCGCAAGTAGTTGAAGAGTACGAGAGTCGTGCCGGTGAATTGATTAGCGGTACCGTGAAGAAAGTTACCCGCGACAACATCATTGTTGATCTTGGTAATAACGCCGAAGCGTCGCTGCCACGTGAAGAGTTGGTTGGTCGCGAAGTATTTCGCATGGGTGACCGGGTTCGCGCTATTTTGCAAGACATCCGCCCTGAAGTTCGAGGCCCACAGCTATTCTTAAGCCGCGCCTGCTCTGAAATGTTAGTTGAATTATTTAAAATTGAAGTGCCTGAGATTTCAGAAGAAGTTATTGAAATCCGTGCCGCTGCTCGCGATCCTGGCTCACGAGCCAAAATTGCTGTTAAAACTAACGACGGTCGCATCGATCCTATTGGTGCTTGTGTTGGTATGCGCGGTTCGCGAGTACAGGCAGTATCCGGCGAGCTTGGTGGTGAGCGTGTCGACATTATTTTGTGGGACGATAACCCCGCGCAATTAGTTATTAATGCCATGGCGCCAGCTGAAGTTGAGTCGATTGTAGTCGATGAAGATACTGGCTCAATGGATGTGGCAGTAGCCGGGGATAATCTGGCGCAGGCGATTGGTCGCAGCGGCCAAAATGTTCGCTTGGCGAGTGACCTGACCGGCTGGACGATTAACGTCATGAGCATGGAAGATGCGTCTGAGAAACACGAGAAAGAATCCGGCGCGATTATCAATGTGTTCATGGAGCACCTGGACATTGACGACGATGTTGCCGAAGTATTGGTAGATGAAGGCTTCACCTCTTTAGAAGAAGTCGCCTATGTTCCGCTAGAAGAAATGATGGCTATTGACGGTTTTGATGAAGAGATCGCCGAAGAGCTGCGCGCTAGAGCTAAAGACGCGTTGCTAACTCAAGCGATTGCCAGTGAAGAGCAGTTAGGTGAAGTGGAGCCTGCTGAAGATTTATTGACCATGGATGGAATGGAGCGCCACTTGGCATTTGTATTAGCTAGCAAGGGCATTGTCACCATGGAAGATTTGGCAGAGCAAGCAGTAGAAGATTTGTTAGATATAGAGGGCCTGGAAGCAAAGCAGGCTGGCGAATTAATCATGACCGCACGTGCCCCTTGGTTTGCAGCAGCTGAAGAGCAAGAAACTCAGTAGTTAGCTTCTTCGGATTTTATTAAGCGAAACAGCAACACTAGACAAGACAAGGGTACGGGAGAAAACTGAATGGCAGAAGTTACAGTAAGCCAACTGGCCGACGTTGTAGGTGCACCGGCAGACCGTCTGTTAAAGCAGATGAAGCAGGCTGGCTTGACGCATACCTCTACCGAAGAGGTTGTGTCTGATGAAGACAAACAAACGCTATTATCGTTCTTAAAGAGCAGTCATGGCGAAGCGGCTGAGGCGCCGAAGAAAATTACCCTGAAAAGAAAAACCCTCAGCACCCTGAAAACTTCAGGCAACCAAGGGCAGGGTAGAAAAACGGTTAATGTTGAAGTGCGTAAAAAGCGCACCTACGTTAAGCGCGATTCTCAAGAGTTAGTGGCAGATGCGGCTGAAGCTGAACGCCTGGCATTAGAAGCGGCTGATGAAGCAGCGCAGGCTGTTTCCGATGCGGATGCGGCTGTTATTGAAGCTGAAAGCAAGGTGGCAGAGCAAACTGCAGCAACCGGAGGCAGTGCTGAACCTGTTGATAGATCGCAAATAGATCCAGAAGTACTGCGCCAACAAGCGGCAGCTAAGCGCAAAGATAAAGAAGCGCGAGATCAAGAATTACAAGCTGCAGCTGTCGCCGCTAAGCAAGCTGAGCAAGAACGTCAGGCCAATGCGAAAACAGCTGAATCTAAGAAAGAAGATAAGCCCACAAGGGTGGTGCGTCGTCATGACGCGCCCGCACCGAAAGAAGAAGAGCGCCCTGAGAAGAAGAAAACGCGCAGTAAATTAGCGCCAAAAACGCGCGGTAAAAACCGTACTCACAATATCAAAAACGTTGATTCCTTCATGGATGGGGGCGATTTTGATAGCCGCGGTCGTCGTAAACAGCGTGTACTGAAATTGCCTGAGGGTGCGAAAACTCATGGTTTCTCAGCGCCAACAGCCAAAGCCCAACATGAAGTTTTGATTCCAGAAGCAATTACTGTGTCGGAATTAGCTCAACAAATGAATATCAAAGGTGGTGTCGTTGTCAAAGAGCTGATGAAGCTTGGCGTAATGGCGACTATTAACCAGCCACTTGAGCAAGAAACTGCGCAGTTAGTGGTAGAAGAGCTAGGCCACAAATTTGTTCTGGTGACCGGTGATGAAGTTGAAAATGCGTTGGAAGATTCTTTAAATCTGAACGAAGGTAATCAAGCACCTCGTGCCCCCGTCGTTACAGTGATGGGCCATGTTGACCACGGTAAAACATCGTTACTCGATTATATCCGCAAGTCGCGTGTTGCCAGTGGTGAAGCCGGTGGTATTACGCAGCATATCGGTGCCTACCATGTAGAAACTGATAAAGGCATGATCACTTTCCTTGATACACCAGGACACGCTGCATTTACAGCGATGCGGGCGCGTGGTGCCAAGAGTACCGATATTGTTATTTTGGTAGTGGCCGCTGACGATGGTGTTATGCCGCAAACCGAAGAAGCGGTATTACATGCTCGTGCTGCTGGTGTTCCGATAGTTGTTGCGGTTAACAAAATGGATAAAGAAGGCGCGGACCCTGACCGGGTACGTAACGAATTAGCCGCCAAAGATGTAATCCCGGAAGATTGGGGCGGTGATACTCAGTTTATTAATGTTTCAGCCCATAGTGGTGACGGCATAGATGATTTGTTAGAAGCCTTGTTGCTGCAAGCTGAGCTATTAGAGCTTCAAGCGGCCGCTGATATTCCTGGTAAAGGTATTGTTATTGAGTCGCGTCTAGATAAAGGTCGCGGTTCGGTATCATCGGTACTGGTTCAGGCAGGCACTTTACGCAAAGGTGACGTGGTTCTAGCCGGTCAACAGTTTGGTCGTATTCGGGCAATAACGGATGAAAATGGTAAGCCAATTGAAACGGCGGGTCCTTCCATTCCAGTTGAGATTTTAGGTCTTGATGGTACCCCTGATGCAGGTGACTCTTTTGTAGTATTGCCGAATGAGAAGCAGGCCCGTGAAATGGCTGAGTTCCGTAGCGTCAAAGATCGCGAAGACAAAATGAAGCGTCAGCAAGCTGCCAAATTGGAAAATATGTTCGCCAATATGGGTGCAGAAGAATCTAAGTCGCTGAATGTTGTTATTAAAGCTGACGTACGTGGTTCATTAGAGGCTATTCAAAGTTCATTACTTGAAATGGGTAATGAAGAAGTGATGGTGAATATTGTTTCCAGTGGCGTCGGTGGTATTACCGAAACCGATATGACATTGGCGATGACATCGAGTGCCGTGGTATTTGGCTTCAATGTTCGAGCCGATAGCGCAGCCCGCAAAGTGGTTGCCGACGAAGGCGTTGATCTGCGTTATTACAGTGTTATTTATGACTTGATTGACGATGTGAAAAGCGCCTTATCAGGTATGTTGAGTCCTGAAATGCGCGAAGAGATTAACGGTACTGCTGAAGTTCGCGATGTGTTCCGATCACCAAAGTTTGGCGCTATTGCTGGGTGTATGGTTATCGAAGGGACATTGCTACGTAACAATCCGATTCGGGTACTGCGTGATGATGTTGTTATTTACGAGGGTGAGCTAGAATCTCTGCGTCGCTTTAAAGACGATGTGAATGAGGTTCGCAATGGTACTGAGTGTGGTATCGGGGTGAAAAACTACAACGACGTTAAGCCTGGCGATAAAATTGAAGTTTATGAAGTTAAGGAGATTGCCCGCACTTTGTAATATGGAATAGTAGGTATGAGATATTACACAGAAAGTTTGGCGATTTATTAACGGGTACTGAGTAAAAATGGCAAAAGAATACAGCCGAACACAACGGGTAGGTGATTTCCTGAAACAGGAATTAGCCGGCTTGATTCAGCTTGAGTTGCGCGATCCACGTATCGGTATGGTCAGTGTGACTGATGCTGAAGTGAGTCGAGATATGTCTCATGCCAAAATTTTTGTGACGGTACTGGGTAAAGATAGCGAAGAGTTAGCGAAAGAGTCTATCGCAGCATTAAACAATGCGGCGGGTTTTTTGCGTTCAAAAATCGCCAAGTCTAATAACGCGCGCACTACGCCGCGGCTACGGTTTTATTTTGATCCCAGTGTTAGTCGTGGCCAGCATCTTTCGAGCTTAATCGAAAAAGCAGTGTCGGCTGATAAAGCGCACTCTGATGATGACAGCAGCGACAAGGCATAATCGGCGGTGGCAAAAAATCGTCGTGGTAGGGCGCTTGATGGCATATTGGTTTTAAATAAACCCGCCGGACAAAGCTCTAATAAATCGCTGCAAATAGCTAAGCGATTGTTTGATGCAAGAAAGGCCGGTCATACTGGCAGCTTAGACCCATTGGCTACCGGTGTGCTGCCTTTGTGTTTTGGTGAGGCCACCAAGTTCTCGCAGTTTTTGCTGGACTCGGATAAGGCCTACCGCAGCACCTTTATACTAGGTGTCACCACCAATAGCGGTGATGCCGATGGTGAAATGCTGGTAACGCAAGATGCATCGGCGATTAGCGAAGCGCAGGTTATTGATGCGCTGCCACAGTTTAGAGGAGGCATCGAACAAATACCGTCGATGTTTTCGGCCTTGAAGCACAATGGTCAACCGCTGTATAAGCTGGCCAGACAAGGCCTTGAAGTAGAGCGAAAAGTTCGACAAGTAACAATATTCGAGCTGCAGTTAGACGCTTTTCGTTCTAGCGAAGAGACCGGTGGGCAGCCTGAAGTGGATGTTTATGTCCACTGCAGCAAAGGCACGTATATACGCTCTATTGCTGAAGATTTAGGTAAAGTATTAGGCTGCGGTGCTCATGTCAGTATGTTACACCGAGTGCAGGCGGGACCTTTTATGGAAGCGCAGGCGATACCGCTGGCAACGCTAGAAGCATTAAAGGCGAATGAAGATATTGCGGGTTTGGATGCTTTGCTACAACCGGCAGATACGGCTTTGCTGCATTTACCGCGGGTTGAGTTAGCAGAATCATCCACCTTTTATATGCTACAAGGACAGGCCGTGACGGTGCCTAATGCACCGACTGAAGGTATTGTCAGAATGTACACCGACAGCGGTCAGCTATTGGGTATTGGCGAAATGTTAGAAGATGGTCGAGTTGGGCCAAAACGTTTGCTTGCAACTAATTAATAGCACTGATCATTTTTTATCAGCGCTAAAAGAATTGAATGTCAGCAACAATTGTTGTTACTGATTTCATTGATAGCCTATCTGTAAATATGCACGGACAGGCTGAATTAACGGTCGACATAATCGACTTTTGCATATTAACTTTAATGAGGAAAAAACGATGGCATTATCCGCCGAAGAAAAATCAGCTGTAGTAGCAGAATACCAAACAGCCGAAGGTGATACCGGTTCACCGGAAGTTCAAGTGGCTTTATTGACCGCGAATATCCAAAAACTGCAGGGTCATTTTGGCGATCACAAACACGATCACCATTCACGTCGCGGCTTAATCCGTATGGTAAATCAGCGTCGTAAATTGCTGGATTACTTGAAAGGCAAAAACACTGAGCGTTACACCAACTTGATCAAAGGTTTAGGCCTGCGTCGCTAAGTATAGGTCGTGAGGGTTGGCAGGCTAGTAAGTAGTAAAAGGTAGAATAGTAAAAGTAACAGTCGTGAAGCTCCGGTGATGTAGGTTTAGGCTTAGATTATGAATTGATAAAAGCTCCGGAGCTTTTTTTAAAAATCCCACAAAGGGAGGAATTCACTAGTGAATCCAGTAACAAAGACATTTCAATACGGTGATCATCAAGTCACTTTAGAAACGGGCCGTATCGCTCGCCAGGCAACTGGCGCGGTATTGGTCTCCATGGGTGATGTGCAGGTTTTATGTACTGTTGTTGCCGCTAAATCAGCTAAACCCGGTCAGCCTTTTTTCCCGCTGGGCGTGCACTACCAAGAAAAAGCTTACGCAGTCGGTAAGATTCCTGGTGGTTTCTTTAAGCGCGAAGCACGTCCCTCTGAAAAAGAGACACTGACTTCACGTTTAATCGATCGTCCAATTCGTCCATTATTCCCTAACGGTTTCATGAACGAAGTACAGGTTGTTTGTACGGTAATGTCTGCCGATAAAAATACTGATCCTGATATCGCAGCGATGATCGGTGTTTCTGCCGCATTGTCTATCTCTGGCGTACCGTTTAGCGGCCCCATTGGTGGCGCTCGTGTTGGTTTTACCGCTGAAGATGGCTACATCTTAAACCCAGGTTACGACAAGTTGGCGACATCTGCGCTGGACATGGTTGTTGCCGGTACTGCTGACGCGGTATTGATGGTTGAATCAGAAGCACAAGAACTGAACGAAGACCAAATGCTGGGTGCGGTGTTATTCGCGCATCAAGAAATGCAGACGGTTATTAAAGTTATCGCTGAATTGGCTGCTGAAGTTGGCAAGCCACGCTGGGATTGGAAGCTTGAAGATGAGAATACCGCGTTGTTGGCCGCTGTTGCTAATGGCTTTAAGCAAGGTATTGGCGATGCTTATCGGATTACCGATAAAGCCGATCGTTATACAGCGTTAGGTCAGCTAAAGAAAGACGCTATCGCCCAATTGGCGACTGCTGAAGGCGCGGAATACGATGCCGACGATGTAACAGACGTTTTCAAGAAATTGGAAAAATCGACTGTTCGTCATCGTATTCTTAACGGTGAAGCGCGTATCGATGGTCGTGATACCAGCACTGTTCGTCCAATCAATGTTGAAATTGGCGTATTGGCTAAAGCTCACGGTTCAGCGTTATTTACTCGTGGCGAAACACAAGCAATCGGTGTCACCACGTTGGGTACGACCCGTGATGCACAGTTGATCGACGCTCTAGAAGGCAAGCGTGAAGATAACTTTATGCTGCACTACAACTTCCCACCTTATTCAGTTGGTGAGTGTGGTCGTATTGGTTTTACTAGCCGTCGTGAAGTAGGTCATGGTCGTTTGGCTCGTCGTGGTGTTGCCGCGGTTTTGCCTAGTGCCGAAGACTTCCCATACACCATTCGTGTTGTTTCAGAAATTACTGAATCTAACGGTTCTAGCTCAATGGCCAGTGCCTGTGTTGCTAGCTTGTCGATGATGGAAGCCGGTGTACCATTGAAGGCACCTGTTGCTGGTATCGCGATGGGCTTGGTTAAAGAAGGTGAACGCTTTGCCATCTTAACCGATATCTTGGGTGATGAAGATCATCTTGGCGATATGGACTTTAAAGTAGCGGGTACTGCCAATGGTATTACTGCTCTGCAAATGGATATCAAGATCGAAGGCATCAATGAGCAGATCATGGATATCGCTTTGGGTCAGGCATTAGAAGCGCGTTTGCATAT
Source organism: Oceanicoccus sp. (assembly GCA_051277205.1). Taxonomy (GTDB): domain Bacteria; phylum Pseudomonadota; class Gammaproteobacteria; order Pseudomonadales; family Dasaniaceae; genus Oceanicoccus. The sequence continues at coordinate 7,723 of JBNMPW010000072.1, forward strand.
CCTTGGTCAAATGAATCAAGTGATCAGTACTTCACGTGAAACTGTTTCCGACAATGCGCCTTCAATGGCTACCTTCAAAATCGACACTGACAAAATTCGTGACGTTATCGGTAAAGGCGGAGCAACTATCCGCAGCATTACTGAAGAAACTGGTGCTACTGTTGATATCGATGATGATGGTACGATCCGTATTTACGGTTCTGATTCGGCTTCTCGCGACGCTGCTGTTGCCAAAGTTGAAGAAATCACAGCTGAAGCTGAAATTGGTGCGGTCTACGAAGGTGTTGTGGCTCGTATTGTAGACTTTGGTGCTTTCGTTAACATCTTACCTGGCAAAGATGGTCTGGTACATATCTCACAAATCTCGAAAGAGCGCGTTGAGAATGTTACTGATTATCTGAGCGAAGGTCAGACAGTTAAAGTTAAAGTGTTAGATGTTGACCAGCGTGGTCGCATTAAGTTGTCGATGAAAGAGCTTGAAGAAGTATCTGTTGATGAATCTACGGAAACTGCCGCAGAGTAATCATCGCTAGATGTTAAAAAGGGAGCCAATCGGCTCCCTTTTTTGTGTCTGCTTGTTCCTGTGCTGCGACGGCTGCGATAAACCCACCAGTAGCTGCGATACGCACTAGCTAAGGTGAATATGGTCGTCTTTAATAATGAAGTCTACTGGTTGCAAGCGCTCTCCCTGACAAGGGCCGGCGACACACTCACCATCTTCTACAAGGAATAAGGCGCCGTGGGTGGCACATTGAATCAGCATGCCGTCCATATCCATAAATTGATCTTCCAGCCAATTTAGCTCAACACCTAAATGAGGGCATTTGTTGTGATATAGGTAGATCTCGCCATCTCTTTTAACTGCCAATAGCGACATATCATTAGCGGCTAGGCTCTTGGCTTTGTTTTCTTCAATTCGATCTATATGGCAGAGTTGGCTCATGATATTTTTTTACTTAGTAGCAGGCTGTAGTAACAGGGTAGAGGACGGACAATAATAGATGATTCGCGGGCGGCAAACCATGGCTATATTAACGCTGTTGTCTGCTCGGTTGCGGCGAGAGAGTCGGCCTGTTCCAGCAACTGCTGTTTGGTATTGATATCTAGATCGCTCCAGTGGGTGTCGATCATGGCGCCGTGTAGCGCGTACAACAGTACTTTAGACACGCGGATGCCTCGTTGCTTGATTTGTAGGTAGGCCTCGACAGCGCCTACGTTATACAGGTCTTGGGGACAGTTGATACCGATAGCCCGCAGCCAGTTAATCGAGGTATTACCGAGGTTTTTCAGCGCCAGCAAGTCACTTTGCATGAGGATTCTCTGTTATGTTGTTATTATTAATTACCTATTGTGGTCTTTTTATAATATAAATCCATAATTAGATCAATTAACAGTCTATTCTGCGGACAAATAATGCGTTTAAATGATGCACATATATATGGCCTTGACGATGAATTTATCGTTCGACATGACCTCGGTTTCAGTGTTCATCGCGATATTGTTGAGCCCTTTATGTTATTGCGGACAGCGGCCCAAGCGGCGGGCTTTGAGCTAGCGATTGCCAGTGGTTATCGTGACTTTGAGCGTCAGTTAGCAATTTGGAATGCTAAAGCTAGCGGCCAGCGCACGGTACTTGATAGCGATGGTGAGCCATTAGATTTGTCGGAGTTAGACCCTTGGGAACAGGTGCAAGCTATTCTGCGTTGGTCGGCCTTACCCGGTGCTTCGCGGCATCATTGGGGGACCGATATTGATGTTTATGATAAAGCCGCGGTTGCTGGCGGCTACAGCGTGCAGCTTACCGACCAAGAAGTATTCGGCGACGGCCCTTTTGCCCCGTTGCATGGTTGGTTGGACCGACAAATAGCCGACACTGCGTGCTGCTTCTTCTTTCGCCCCTACCAAACTGATACCGGCGGGATTGCCCCTGAGCGTTGGCATTTAAGTTATCGACCGCTTGCCGAGCAATATCAATCAGCAATGAGCATTGCTAGCCTTCACAACTTTATCAGTGAGCAACCGATTAAATTGAAGAATGTGTTGTTAGCTCATGTAGAAGAAATATTTTTTCGTTTTATCTCAGTAGAAAATAACTCGCTTTAGCTCCTAAGGTTTCTCAAGTTTTTGTCGCAGCATAGTTATTCTGTTAACTATAAAAACTCTTACTGGTATCGATTTTAAGTTAACCAATAAACTAATTATCGTTAGTAGGGTAAGCACTGCACTGCATTAATTGTTCTTCATTTTTTCGGAGCGGTGTGCTATAAATAATTTCGAGTTATTTTGTTAGTTAAATAAAAATATTTGCGATTACAGCCTCTGTCATTGTTTTTTAAAAATTTGTAACAACTCTATAGTTGCTAAAAAATTCCTAATAGGGATAATAAGATCTATCTAAATAATCTGTTTAATCACTTCGCTTTTATGGTGTTAGTGTTTGTTTAAATGAACGTTAGGTAATGCTGCTGCAACATTACTAATGTTTTTTAGTGTTTTTCGAGGGCATTTTATGGCCTTCATCTAAAGCTCAAGTAAATGGGGGCTTTTACAACATTGGAGGTTTTTATTGTGAGTGTAAAGCTATTGGATAATGAAGCCTTTTATGGCTTTCGTGTAAGACGTACAGTAAATGGCAAGTTGTACCAAGAATACTTTTCACTCAAGAAGGTTGGTAAACGAGTGGGGCCTAGATTGATAAAGGAGATAGAGAGCGAAGCGCTAGCTCGTGATATCGCATTAGCCGAAGAGCAAGGGCGAATTAAAAAGCAATTGAAAGGTGATCGATGCTTTAATCAGGACGGTACTGTAAAAGGTATTAGTTATCTTTTGAAAACCGAAAAAAGCGGTACTGTGACACCAATTTTTCAAATTGGTGTCGCATCTCAGCTGGAAAATAAAATTGTTTGCACCAGCTACTCTCTCAATGCCCATGGTAAAAATAAAGCTTGGAATAATGCAGTTGATGCTTATGCTAAGCATAAACTGATCAGTAAAAATTCTAAGCTGTATACCAAGCTGATGGGATCAATGCCGAAGCTTAAAGAAGTGAGTTGATAAGGTCAGTATTACTCGTTAGCGATTTTTCAATGAGCGCTTGCTAGTATTAATATATATTTGAAATATCATATTTAGGACATAAAAAAACCGGGCACTGCCCGGTTTTTTTATGTCAGCCTGTTAGCCTTTGTAGGCAGCTTCCGATTTTATGATTTCAGCTTTAGCAGCTTCGCTACCAGCCCATCCGTCAATTTTGACCCACTTGCCCACTTCAAGATCTTTGTAGTTTTCAAAGAAGTGTTCAATCTGCTTGATGAGCAGTTCTGGCAGGTCTGAAGGCTCCTGCACGTCTTTATAAAGCACTGACAATTTGTCATGCGGGACGGCAATTAATTTAGCGTCTTGGCCGGCTTCATCGCTCATATTGAGAATACCGATAGGGCGTGAACGGATTACTGATCCTGGCGCTACTGGGTAAGGTGTTACTACCAACACGTCCAGCGGGTCGCCATCTTCAGACAAGGTGTTAGGGATATAACCATAGTTGGCAGGGTAGAACATTGGCGTTGCCATAAAACGGTCAACCAACAAGCAATCCATATCTTTATCAACTTCGTATTTGATAGGGTCGTGGTTAGCGGGAATTTCAATGACCACATAGATGTCATTGGGCAAATCTTTACCTGCGGGGATTTTGTCAAAGCTCATGGTTTAGTTCCAGTTTTGAGTTGCATGCGTTAAATCGCTGAATGCTGTGTTTAAAGCCAGCAAGAAGGCTAAAATTAGCAATCGGCGATTATAAACTGACCAGAAAATAATACCAGTGTCGAACGACCAGAAAAGCCAGTTAGTTATCTAAGTAGTTGAATTTAAGCGCTTTTGACGATCATGTGCTATCTTAATTTAAGACCTTTTATGGCCTTTAATTAACGATTGTTAGATTTTCAATACTTAATTAACTCAGGGAGTCAGTGTGTCAGGCAATCAACGAAAGCATATCAGGACCAAACTCCGGGCCGATGTAAAAATATTTCACCCTGAATTAGGTGATCTTACTCTGCAGACGGGCGATATTTCAAATGACGGCGCTTATATTCTTGCGCAAGGCAATTCAATGCCTGAAATCGGTGAGAGCTTGAAGGTTCAAATGCAGGGAATAAGCGGCGGTAATGCGCCGGTGATGGAGATGAAGATCGTGCGGGTCGATAAGTTAGGTATTGGCTTGCAATTTATTGTTGATGAGTAATCGGTCCAACATCTTATGGGTTTCCATTTTGGCGAGTGGTATTATCTGCGCCGTCGTACTTTTTAGTAAGGATCTTTAATGCATATCCATATTTTGGGTATTTGTGGCACTTTTATGGGCGGCTTGGCGATTCTCGCACGTCAGCTCGGTCATCGCGTGACCGGCTCTGACGCCAATGTCTATCCACCGATGAGCACACAATTAGAAGCACAAGGCATTGAACTGACTGAGGGTTATGATCCAGCTCAGTTGGATCCTGCGCCTGATTTAGTGGTGGTGGGTAATGCCATGTCGCGTGGTAACCCAGCGGTGGAATATATGTTAGAGCGGGGGCTGCGTTATACCTCGGGGCCGCAATGGTTATCGGAGCACCTGCTGCAGGACAAATGGGTGTTGGCAGCGGCCGGCACCCACGGTAAGACGACTACTAGCAGTATGTTGGCGTGGATTCTGCAATATGCCGGCATGAACCCCGGCTATTTGATCGGCGGTGTGCCGGGCAATTTCGGTTTGTCGGCTGAGCTGGGTGATTCTGCTTTTTTCGTGATTGAGGCCGATGAATATGACAGCGCCTTTTTTGATAAGCGCTCTAAGTTTGTCCACTACCGGCCGCGCACCGCTATTTTAAATAACTTAGAGTTCGATCACGCGGATATTTTTGAGGATTTAGCCGCCATCCAAAAACAATTCCACCATCTGGTTAGAATTATCCCTAGCAATGGCCGCATCATTGTACCGGCGGCAGATGACAATATTGCCAAGGTGCTCGACCAAGGCCTGTGGTCCGAGTTGGAAAAAACATCATTGTCAGATACTAGCGCCGATTGGTTGGCGCTAGGTCACAGTGCTGATGGTAGTCACTTTGAGGTGCTGTTGGCGGGAGAGAGTGTCGGCACCGTAAAATGGCATAATACCGGTGAGCACAATATCAATAATGCCTTAGCGGCTATTGCAGCAGCCAGACATGTTGGTGTGACGCCACAAATAGCAACCGCAGCGTTGTGTGAATTCGCGGGTGTCAAGCGGAGGATGGAGTTGTTAAGTACTGCTCATGGCATTGCGATTTATGATGACTTTGCCCACCACCCGACAGCGATCGAAACTACCTTGGCGGGCTTAAGGGCGAAGGTCGGGGACAAAAAAATTGTTGCTGTCATCGAACCAAGATCTAATACCATGCGTTTGGGGTCACATTTGCAGCGGCTGGCAGCAGCCACCGTTAATGCTGACCAAATCATTTGGTATCAACCTAAAGGTTTAGATTGGTCTTTGGATTCTGTAGTCGCCGACAGCGATGGCCGCGCAGAGGTTGAACACTCGCTGGATAATATTGTCGATAAGCTAGTTGCTGAATGTAAATCAGGTGATTATGTCGTCATTATGAGTAATGGCGGTTTTGGCGGGATTCATCAACAATTGATTGCTGCCATGAATAGCAGCAAAAAAGTTTAAATCGAATTTTTGTGGATTAGTTAAAGGACCACCTCTTGAAAAACCAACTTATTGCTCTTTACGAAATCTTAGTGCTGCGTAAACCTTTGTTTTCGCTGTTGCTCACGGTTGCTGTTGTTGGGTGGTTGGCGACTTATATTCCACAATTCAAGCTGGATGCCTCGGCGGATTCCTTAGTGTTGGAGGGCGATGAGGCGCTTAAGTACTATCGTGAGGTTAGCAAAAGTTATGCCTCGGAAGAGTTTTTGTTTGTGGCTTACCGGCCCAACCAAGATTTATTATCCGAGCCCGTGTTGGCGAAATTGGATCAGCTGCGTGCTGAGCTAGCGGCTCTAGAAGGTGTTTCATCAGTTGTCAGCATTCTTGATGTGCCGTTGTTGCAAAGCCCCAAAGTGTCATTGCAAGAAGTCGCTAGCGGTGATGGCTTGCGCAGCTTGCGCACAGAAGGTATCGATAAAGAGTTGGTACGGGCGGAGTTAACCAGTAGCCCCATCTATCGAGAATTAATCGTCAGTGCCGATGCTAAAACCACCAGTTTGCAGGTTAATTTGCAGCGCAATGAGACATACATTGACTTGCTGAGTCAGCGCGAGACACTGCGCGAGTTGGAGTCAAGTGGGCAACTATCAGCAGCGCAAGAGCAGCAGTTGCTGAGTGTGGAGAAAGAGTTTCGTCAGTATTCGTTGGCTGCCAGTGATCGTCAGAGCGCGCTGGTTGATAGCGTGCGCGCGATCATAGAAACCTACCGCGGCGATGCTGAGGTTTACTTGGGTGGTGTGCCGATGATTGCCGCCGATATGGTCAGTTTTGTAAAAAGTGACTTAGTGGTATTTGGTAGCGGCATTATTGCGTTTATTGTGGTGACCTTGTCGATCATTTTTCGTCGACTTAGCTGGGTGCTTTTGCCGCTTATAACGTGTGTTATGTCGGCCTCATTTATGCTTGGCTTAATCACATTGTTAGATTGGCGGATGACGGTAATTTCGTCCAACTTTGTCGCTCTGTTATTGATCATTACTTTGTCGATCACTATTCACTTGGTGGTACGTTACCGAGAAATGCTGCTCAACCATC
>JBNMPW010000073.1:0-14454 GCA_051277205.1 Oceanicoccus sp.
TACCGCGTACTCATCAGGCTGTCTTGGATGTCGAATACCCATCACCCAAGGATGGCCCTGACGATCACCTAAAATACGACTATCACCACCAGCGCTAACGATGGCTGACGCGATACTCCTTTTACGCAAAGCAGCGATCGCTAAATCAACCGCATATCCTTTGGCAATACCGCCCAAGTCGATCGCTAACTGTGGATGCTGAAAATATACGCTACGGTCCTCGGCATCGAGTTTAATTAACCGATAGTCTATCGCCGACAAGTTTTTTTCTAGATCTGCGTTGGATGCTGCATGACCGGAGAGGTAATTATAGAAGCGACCAACGGAGGCATAACTGATATCGAAAGCACCATCGCTGATAATGGAAAAATATTGAGCTTTTTGCAGCAAGCTAAATAACTCAGCCGAGACTTTAACCGGCTGTTGCGCCGCCTGCTGATTGAGCTGGAACAGCTCACTGCTCTCAAGATAGGGGCTCATAGTGGCATTGACGCCTTGCATCAGCGTCATCACCTCCGCCATTGCCTGCTCAGCTAACTGTGGATCTTGTTGCCACAACTCTACACTGATCCGCGTACCCATAATATCTTCGGAGGCATTGAACCAGTCAGCGCAAGTCGACGAACAATAGCTGAGTAATAACAAACAGAGAAAAACAGCAGGACGGTGACTGCTAAAAGCCGTCAGCATTAAAAGCGGCCCTGGGTATTGATAAGTACATCACCGTTGGGTTGACGTCGACCCAACCAAGCGACTGACTGGGCAACTTCTGGCGCTAAGCTGACACGCGGTTGTAAGATCGCGTTAAACTGATAACTGCCATTGGGGTTAATTGTCATCATACCGTCCAACCCAAGATTAGCGCTAAAATCATTGAGTTCAATTTTGATTTGTTGCTGCTCAAAATAAATTTGTGCCAGATAACTGCCCAAGAGCATGGTTCTATCACCACCTAACCAATCGACATCTTCGATATTCATCACCCCGTCAATAGCCAACAATTGCTGTTGCTGAAACTTGAGCTGATCGATAACAAAAGACACATTGCCCGATACCAACAGCGGCAACCACGGTTCTAAAAATTTAATCGGAAAATAACCTTCCACCGCGCTGAGCATAATCACGCCTTGTTGATCGGCATGGAGCTGCGCCTGCACTTGCTGATCATCGGTTTTTGCCAGCAGTGACAACTGCAGCTGCTTTTTCAGTAAGGTCATAGCATCTAACTGCCATGACAGTTGCCCCAAGGCAATTTGGCTGCCATTAATGGTTACTATGGCATCCTCAGCTTGACCTTCCCATACCGTACCACTAAGGCCCGACAGAGCTAACTGAGGCGCACCTTTTTGTAATAAACCGCGTTTGTCGGCCTCAACTAAAGCCGTGTTGACCAAACTGGCTGGTGCATTAGCCAGCGCCACTACCGCAATAACTAACAGTAAAATCACTAACGCCAATAAAGATAACAGCCACTTCATACGTTAGCTACCCTGCCGCAAGCGCACTGACACATTCACTAAGCCGCTGGCATTACCCGGAGAAATAGATAAGTCCTTGATATTGATACCGTTGCTTACTTCCACTTCATTGAGCCAAGCAATCACATCAGCATAGACAGAGTTTTCAAAGCGCACTTGCACATCGCCGCTGGAAGAAGGTTGAAAGCGACTCATCACCAATTCATTTTTTTTAACCGTGTTATCAATCAAGCGGGTTAAGTTTTGCTTGGCACTCGATGTAACGGGGCCATTTTTTTGTAGCTGTTTGTATTCAGCCGCCAACGCCCGCACCGTTTGTAAACTTTCAGCCGTCCGTTGATTTTGCAGCAACAGATTATCAGCCGACGCTGACATCGGCCGCAGCACTAACACAAACAACAAATAAACAAACACCGCCGCACCTGCTATCACCAGCATTAATTGCTCTTGCCGAGTTAAATTGTTAAACCACTGTTGCATACTTCAATTCCTTCATCGAGCCAACACTTAATCACGCACTCGTAAGCGCGCGCGGGTTTTTTCACCCTGATTATTACTGCCGGTCAGTTCAGCTGTCAAACCTAGTTTTTCTAAATTATAGCGGGTCGTTTCGACATCATTAAAATCGTTAGCCAAAATCGTTAGTCGAAATTCAGATTGTTTCTCATTGTAATTAAGGCTTTGTAATACTAGCCCATCGACCGCCGTCAACACCGGTGAAATTTGCCCCATTAAGGCAATAAAACCGATACCATCACTGCCTTTTAACTCGCCGACTTTTCGTCGTAGTTGTCGCTCGGCGTCCATCACTGCACCTCTTGGTACAACACTTCGATAACTACTTTCGATGGCCGCTCGCAATTCTACATTGCGTTGCTCTAACAGACTGATCTGCGCATAGCTTGTGACAATCGCAAACACAAAGCCGGCCGCCAACAGTATGGCGGGAATACGCCAACTAACCCACCACTTGCCCCAAGGTAACTGTCTGGCAAAATCACCCTGTAATAAATTAATCCCACTTACACTGCTTTGCTGACTGACCGCTTCGGCTACGACTTGCCAATAGTCTTGATCTCGCCATTGGCAAATACCGCGCAATAATTCTGGCAACTGGTTAGTAACCGCCACCTGATTTTCTAAGTCGGTAAATACCCATAATTGCTCAGGCAGAAAATCAATCTCTTCGAGTAACAATTGCAAGGCAATACTGGCGGTAGCCGCATCTAAGGCAAAGCCTTGTTGCTCACCAGCGCGCAATAACCAGCGGTCGCCCTCGATATATAAACACCAACCTTGTTCCGGCAGGGGCAGAAACGTCAGCTCAGAAACGAGCTGTTGCACTTCAAGCTGCTGCTGTTCGGCGTCAGCGATTAACTGCTGTAATTGACCACGCTTAATAATCGCTAGTGGCACGCTGTTATCAGCCGGTACACCTAACGCGAAATGTACGTCATCAACATCATCAACACAGTCATCTTCGAGTGTATAGGGGATAGTCTGACGCAATAATTTACGCTCACCATCATCAAAATCGGCACGTTTTAAAGCCACCATTTCTGCTGGTGCCAGCAAAATCAACGCACTGCCTTGCGCTACTTGTTCCTGCAGACGCTCGCCATCGCCGACCGATAGCTGTAATTCATCACTATTGTTATTAGCGGCCGCCCCCAATTTATTATCGAGTACAAGCCACTCGTAATTATCAACGCCATACTGTTTTGCAATTATTGTTGAAGCCACTGATCTTTGCTCTAAATTAAAGTTAACTGCCTGTTGGATGCTAAATTGCCGGGTCGACTCGACAAAGTCCTAAACTGTTTCTTGCCCGCGCAACAGTTTTAATATTGCCACCTGTGTCGCGGTATAACACGCTATTTAAACGGTACTCTCGATCCATAAACAGGGCAGTGGTTTGCAGCATAAAATACTCGCTGTTAATGCTCAAACGGCTAATGTCTGGAGCCGTTGCTGGGTGATCACTTACAATGTCGGTCACTTTATCAAAACCCTGACGCAAATTAAGAATACTGCCATTAATATCACCATCACGCACACTAATAATTGACTCCGCATCAATACGGTCGATCGGCTGCAACACACTGGTTTCATTAATCGCCATCAATAGCTCGACCTCCGCGGTATTAATATTCAAGCTGGTCGGGGCCGGTAGCGCCACAATATGCGGCGCCAAGGCTTTATATATCTCTGCTGTCATACCTTTTACCCAACGCAGTTCACTGCTGCTGGCAAGCGATCTATTGGCGGTATGCATTGGCGGCTCAGCATTGGAATAATAGCCTTGCTCGGCACCTCCACTCCTACAAATATTACCATCGACATCGAGCCAATCAATCACTGCGTGGGTAATATCCTCTGCCTGTTGTTGATCTATCGGCTGTGCCAACTCCAAGGCCTGTAACAGACGAATAAAAATTTGTTGATCAGGATTATAAGCGGAGGCACAAGCGCCCAAGTTATTAACATTAAAACGCGCCTGTAAATCACAAACAGTACCGGCAATAGCGCCCTGCTCCAGCGGAAAATCGACCTGTTGATTAAGTCCTTCGCTGCGGTGATCTTTTGCTATACCAACACTTTTATCATTTTGGTAATCCGTTTGTAAAAGTTCTCGGGCAATGCCTTCGGCACCGCGCATCCAAGCCATTGCCTGCTGCTGATGCAGTTGATTTTCTACCCGCTTAAAGGTCACCATAAAATCACTGCCTACGGTATTGGCGAGCAACACCACCACCACCACCACCACCAACGCCAAGATCATCGCCGCGCCCCGCTGCTTGCTAGCCACTTTAGATCTACTGTGGTAACGGAATGCTAAAGACACGACGCACCTCACCAAAGTTTTCTAATTCAAAACGTATTTCAATCGCCGCTGGTAAGCGATCGGGAATATCCCACTCTTTAATCCATTCACCACCGATAGGGCTTAAGCTGGCATTGCTGCTATAGGGGTTTAAAAACGTCAATTCAAACTCGACGATATTTTCCATTAACAATGTGCGCTGTTGACCATACTCTTCTGATAGTCGATCTAGTATTGACCAGCTTTCACGCCATAATTTATCATCGTCTAGCTGGTAGCGCACACGCTGCAAATCACTGCGTATTAATCCCCGCGGGTTATCCCAATCACCACGCGTTAAACGCAGCACGTAATCGTTAAGATCGCCACCAATCAAAGCCGGTACTTTATCATCGTATTCATCACGAATCGGACGCAATACCGCATTGCGAATATCTCGCTCCATTACCGTTAATGGCAACTGGACATCAGCAATACGGCTGGCTTGGGCGCTATGAACTTCGGCCGCATTCATCGCGGTGCTTAAACCGCTATAGGCTAACAATGCAACAAAAGTGGTGATCACCATCGCCAGCAAAACTTCTATTAGCGTAAAGCCGGCACTGCGATTGGATGACTGCTTTATTAAAGGCATAAACAAGGACATCTCTATGGCGTATGAAATTGATCGATAATACCCATCACCGTCAACACCGGGCTGTCACTGTCTTCACGATCACTAACGGCAACCTCTAGTTGCTGCATTTTATCATTGGCGGTTTTTATTGGTGTCATTCGCCAGTACCAGTCGCGGCCTGCCATCTTTTCTGAACCGCTGCGTTGATCACTGAATAACTTATTGGTGCTCTGGTTTTCCAAATAAGCTAGCTCCAGTTGATTTAAAGCGACCCAGTGGGCGATCGTTTTGTCGCGTAAATAAGCCGTGTTATCAATGTTGCTGCTCATTTGAAACAGCAGGGCAGAAATCGCAAAAGCAACAATCAATAAAGCCACCATTACCTCGACCAAAGTAAAACCGGTTAACTGATGACGCTTATACACGCGGTTATTCATCTTCTTGCAACTCACTGCTTAGTTTGATGCGGCCCAATGCATCGCCAACCACATAAATAACACTGTCTTCTGAACCAGGCACATCAGCATCACCGATGCTAATAATGCTCAAATTAAAAGCACTGATCTCGCCGCTAGAAAGTAACCAGATGGATGGCAATACCGGTTCTGACTGATCCTCAATTTTAGCGGCTAACTGCTCAGTAATTGATTGCCGCTCTTCATCCGTTAGCAGTTGATTGGCACGCGGGTCCTGCCAATCATCAATCTCTCGCTTCTCATCTATCTCTACTTTTTCACCCAAGCCATCTAAGGTCAAACTCAACTCGATGCCTCTGTCAAACAGCACATCTTCGGGGCTGTCCGGCAAATACGCTAACTGCCATTTTTTATCGTTATTACGTCGTAACCAACGATAGCCATAACGATCCTCGCCATCGACGATCTCGCGATATATATCAACGCCCCATTGCTGATTAGCCAATACCGCTTCTTCGGCTAGTAAAGCGGTGTGATTAGCAAAAGTACGGGCTTGCGCTCTAAGTTGCTGCGTGCTGTTATCACCACCCGTAGAGCTTACAAATTTGACCCCTAAGCCAATAATCAACAGCACGACTAACAGCTCTACCAAACTGAAACCAGCTTGGCGTCGTCGCTGCTCCCCAGCTTGAGACACTATCATTTATTGCTGGTCTTCCTTCTTCCAATTTCCAAGATCAGCATTTTGCTCTTCACCACCGGTAACGCCGTCGGCACCCAAGGTGTAAATATCAAAATCACCGTCGCCAAATTCTGAGGGGCTTAAATACAAATAAGGCTGCCCCCAAGGGTCTAATGGTAAATCATCAAGATAGCCGCCGCGTTTCCAGTTAATCGGTACTGGGTCAAGTTCGGGTTTATCTACCAGCGCGTCTAAACCTTGTTCACTGTTTGGGTAATTAAAATTATCTAAGCGATACAATTTTAAGGTAGTTTCAATGGCCGCAAAATCAGCCTCTACTTTTTGCACGCGGGCATCATCCGCACGGTCTAAAACATTGGGAGCGACAATACTTACCAGCAAGCCAATAATAACCAGCACCACCATAATTTCGATGAGGCTAAAACCTACCTGCCGAGCCTTTAAAGGTAGTGATTTTTTCATGTTTTTTCCCATTAGTGTTCGGTGTTAAATACAGTATTGCTAGGTGATCAAATTATTCATTTCGACAATCGGTAACAGTATGGCAAAAACGATAGTACAGACTATCACCGCCATCACAATAATCATTAATGGCTCAAAAACAGCCATTAAACTGCCCAAGGTCATTTCTAATTCCCGCTGCTGATTAGTAGCCGAGCGTGACAGCATAGTTTCAAGTTCACCGCTGGCTTCACCACTGGCAACCATATGCACCATCATCGGCGGAAACACACCAGCCTGCTCCAAAGCGCGATGCAAACTACCGCCCTCTTGCACCGAGATTGCTACCTCTTTACTGGCGGCGCGCAATTTTAAATTAGACAATACTTGCCCGGCGATGCGCAGACCATCTAACAAGGGCACGCCGCTGGAAGTTAAGATGCTTAACGTAGAGGCAAATCTCGCGGTATCCATTGCTGTCACAACACCTGCAATAAATGGCACGCGCAATAAAAAGCCATGCCACAGGCGACGCCTTGCTGGACTCTTTAAAAATTGCTGGCCGATGACAGGGAGTAACATCAAAATAACAATGATCAACCACCACTTGGCGGTAAAAAACTCACTGGTAGCAATAACAAATAAGGTTAACGCCGGTAGTTTTTGGTTGGTATGATTAAACATACCCACTAGATCGGGGACTACAAACACCATTAATATACCGATTACCGCTACCGTTAACAGCATCAAAATAATCGGGTAGATCATCGCGCCTTTTAATTTTTGCTGAGTGTACTGGCTGCTTTCGGTGTAATCCGCTAACTGCTCTAATACGGTTCCTAAAAAACCCGCATGCTCACCGGCTTTGACCATGGCGCAATACATTTCATTAAAGACTAGTGGAAAGTCACCCAGTGCATAAGCCAAACTATGCCCTTCCAATACCCGCGCCCGCACTTGCAACATCAAGCTTTTAATCCGCGGTTTACGCGCCTGCTGAGCAGTGGCTGTCAGCGCCTCATCAAGCGGCATATTAGATTGCACCAAAGTCGACATCTGACGGGTGATTAGTGCCAGGTCTGATTGGCTAATGCGTGGTTTCAAAAAACCTTTGAATGTCGTTGTGTTTTTATTGCTACCCGCACGCTGAGACTTTTCTCTCGACTCAACTACCGCCACCGGCTTTAATTGCCGCGACCGCAACTGGCCACGCACCTGCCGTTCGGAGTCACCTTCGATGACACCCTTAACCATTTTGCCTTTGTCATCGAGGGCTTTATAGCTAAATGCCGACATTATTTTTCGCGCCTCAGGCTGTAGTTACCCGCAGCACTTCTGCCACGGTGGTTTGGCCGGCTAATACTCGACGACGACCGTCATCCAACATGCTGCCTGTAGTCTTGCGCGCTTCTGCAATCATTTCATGTTCGCCCGCGCCCTCGTGAATCATCAAACGTAGGCCATCATTAATTTCTATCATTTCGTATATGCCGGTACGACCTCGATAACCGCTGTGGTTACAATGATCGCAACCTACCGAGCGATGGATCGTTTGTTCGCCAGTAACCTCACTGCCAGCCAAACCCAACAAGGCCAGTTCTGCTTCGCTGGCGACATAGGGTTCTTTACAGTGCTGACACAATACCCGTACTAGGCGCTGCGCCAGTACCGCGATAACACTGGATGACAACAGGAAGGGCTCAACCCCCATATCTTGTAAGCGAGTAATAGCGCCCACCGCTGTATTGGTGTGCAAAGTGGACAACACCAAGTGACCCGTCAAACTCGCCTGCACCGCAATTTCAGCGGTTTCAGTATCTCGAATCTCGCCTACCATCACCACATCAGGATCCTGTCGTAAAATCGCCCGTAAGCCGCGGGCGAAGGTCATGTCGACTTTGCTGTTAACCTGAGTTTGTCCGATACCGGGCAACAGATATTCCACCGGGTCTTCGATGGTAAGGATATTGCGGCTAGTGTCATTGATATGCGTTATCCCGGCATACAAAGTGGTGGTTTTACCAGAGCCGGTCGGTCCAGTTACCAAAATGATACCGTGAGGAGTTTTAAGGGCATTGGTATAAGCGGTATTAACCTGTTCGTTCATTTGCAATTGGGTCAATTCAAGTTGACCGGCTTGTTTATCTAATAACCGTAATACCACTCGCTCACCATGAGCGGAGGGAATAGTCGACACTCGAATATCTACCGCATGGCCCGCCAGTCGAATCGAAATGCGACCATCTTGCGGTACTCGCTTTTCGGCAATATCTAATTTCGCCATGACTTTTAGGCGCGAAACCAGCAATGGTGCCAACATACGTTTTGGTGATAGCACCTCGGTTAACACACCATCGATTCGAAATCTTACAGTGAGGCACTCTTCAAACGTTTCAATATGTATATCAGAAGCCTGCTCTCTAACCGCCTGTGACAACACTGCGTTAATCAAGCGAATAACTGGCGCATCATCTTCTCCATCCATTAAATCAGCAGTATCGGGGATTTCATCCGCTAACCGAGACAAGTCAAAATCCGACCCCATATCTTCAGCGACTTGTAACGCTTCGTTATTGTCTTTTTGATAGGCCTTGCTCAAACGCGCTTGAAAAGCATCAACGGTGAGAGGCGTTAATGTGAAGGCGGTCGCTAACGCACGTCGTAACTCTACTAAAGTATCGACCGTTAAACCTGGGCGATGAAAAATACTCGGCTGCGCCTGATCATTTTCATACTGCAATAACACACCGTGAGATTGAGCGAAGGTGAACGGTAGTTTCTGGATCGGCAGATCCTCAACATCGGGGACTACCAATTCAGACTCTTCAGCCACCGGTGGAGAAACTTCAGCGCTATTAGTCATTGCCGAATCCATTAAGGCTCATCCGCTTGCTTGTCTTGCTCAACAACAATGGCGCTATCCTGACTCACCTCCGTCATATCAATAGGCTCGCTTTGAATTTCTTGCAAAGCCTCAAGCTGCTCACGCCATTCTGGTAATAGTGGCAAACTGGCATCGTCGACTAAACCTGCTCCGTCTTCGATTTCGCGTAATTGCTGCTCACGAATTAAGCTGTATTTTTGCGCTGTCGCTTTATCCATTTGCCGTTTATCACGGACAATAGTTGGCTTAATAAATATCAGCAGGTGTTTTTTACCAACATTAGTGGAAGTACTCCTGAACAGCGCACCAAGGAGGGGTAAGTCACCTAACAACGGCACTTTTTGTACCACTTCAGTCACTTCATCTTCTATCAAACCACCTAGCACAATAATCTGGCCATCATCTGCTAGCACCTTGGTTTCGATTTTTCGTTCACTTGTAATTAGGTTACTGTTGATTAGAGTACCGCCACCTATCACATTGGAAACTTCCTGCGAAATCTCTAAAATCAATGAGTCGCCTTCATTTATTTGCGGGGTGATTTTCAAAGTGATACCGACATTCTCGCGCTCTACAGTTTGGAACGGACTGTCAGGGTTGCTGGAAGCCCCCGTAGACGTAAAGGAGCCGGTCACGAAGGGGATGTTTTCGCCGACGGTTATCGACGCTTCTTCGTTATCTAAGGTCAGCAGTGACGGTGTTGATAAAATATTAGCCTCCGTATTACTTTGCAGAGCGTTGATAATCACATTAAAACTTAGATCATCATCCAGCTGGCCGATACCTAATACTTGACCGGCAGTACTGCCTAAAACGCCGGCTATACCGGGACGGTTGTCCGTCTGATTTCCATTATCATCAGTGGCAAAGGCGGCACTGGCAATAGTGCCTCCCAGACCAGAACTGGTAGAAGAAGCGTAAGCACCATTATCATTTAATAACAACCACTCAACCCCTAATTCTCGGCCATTATCGTCGCTCATTTCAACAATTATCGCTTCAACTAAAACCTGCGCGCGACGAATATCTAAGCGACTAACCACACCCAATATCGACTGCATAGTGTCAGATTCGGCGGTAATAATCAGCGAGTTAGTGCCTTCATCAGCATCAATAGTAGCGCCATTTTTATTAACACTTTTAGTTTTATCTGGGCCGTTGTTCATGCGTTCAATGTTTTGTACAACATTGGTCAGCACCACCGCTAGGTCTTTCGCCAAGGCGTAGTCTAAGTAAACCACTTTGACGTTGCCGCTTTGGGTTAGCGGCGTGTCTAAATACTCAATCAGCGATTTAACCCGCTGGCGCTCTAATTCATCGCCAGTTACTAACACACTGTTGGTGCGTTTATCGGCAACCAACACCAATTTTTTGGTTTCAGCCTGGCCTTTTGCCGTAGCTGATTTTTTTAGCTGATCCAACATTCTGACCACTTCTTCAGACGATGCATGCTCAAGCGGGACAATATCCGTTTTTTGCACAGCGGATAAATCAATACTTTTAATCACCTGCTGAATACGAGCAATATTGGCTTTAGTATCAGAAATAATAATTGCATTGCTGGGCGAATAGGCTGCCATATGCGCTTGTTGCGGGGCTAATGGGCGCAACACTGGGATCAGCTTAGCGGCAGAAATATTCTCTAGCTGGATAACCTGAGTAACGACTTCACTGCTGGCAGACAACCGTTGATCACTGACTACCGATACGGGCGCAGTACGTGCATCCTTGGCGGGAATAATACGGACGACAGAGCCGGACTCTACCGCGGCAAAACCTTGCACTTCGAGGATCGACAAAAACAATTCGTAGAGCTCTTCACTATTGACCGGCTTGGCAGAAATCACCTGCACCTTGCCTTTTACTTTGGGGTCAATGATGATGGTTTTTTTCGACGCCTTGGCGACAAACCGGATCAACTCTTGGATATCGGTTTCTTTAAAATTTACCGTCCAAGTTTTATCTGCAGCGTTACTAGACGTTGCATTGCCGGTGGATAAATTGGCTGGCTGCGCAGATGCTGGCATCGTGCTACCTAAACTGAGCAGTACTAATAACAATGCCGCTCTGCTGGTTGCGCCTAGTCCCTTGTTCAATAACACCATTTGTTGCTCTCTTAATAAATTAACGACTAATCCAATCACACTTCATCCACTGCTATCTATTCTAGACTGATACTATCCAGCATCCAGCACCCAACATCTATAATTCATCATTCATTCAACGAGACCAGCACTTCAACTGGCTGACCATTGCGGTCGACGGTAAAAGTCGCCTCTTTGGCAGTGCGCATTAATTTATAGATTTCCAAAGCTTTGGAGGGTTCATCCAACGTAATACCATTGATACTGGTTACAATATCGTTACCTTTAAAACCTAACTGGGAAAATTGCTGCCTATCCCGGCCAGGGCTCACTCGATAGCCTACGATCTGACCATCTTTTTGCGCCGGCGATATCCGCAGCACCTCCGCTAATGAGCTGGGATTTTTATACAAACGGTCGCGATACCCCTGCGCTAAAGACGTGGCCTGGCGGTCTCGTCGCTTATCGATAACAACTGATGAGGCGGATCGAGGCGTCGAGGGGCTTGCTGTTGCCACTGAAGATTTCTTCTCATCTTCATACAACCATAGTGATTCATAGCGGCCGGCGTTATTGAGAATAACGTGATCGACTAGCACTCGCTCCAAGCTTACAGTAGAGTCGACTGGCAGCTTATCGCCAATAAAATATTGATCCTGTTTGCCTTTGTAAACAATCACCGCCATCGCTTGATCTTTATCGGGCGTATAGACAACGCCTTCAAGGCTGAGCTGCAAACGAGTCTTGGTAGCATTGAAGGCAATATCGTCGTCGTTAGTAGCTTGTTCCACTATTGGCGGGTTGTCGCCAGCGGCACCGAATAAATTACTGGCCTGGAGCTCGGCAATATCAACGGCGACGGCCTGCTGACCATTGCTTGCGATAACAGCGCCCACAGGAATATCTTGGTCGATCGGGTTTGGAGAGATCAACAACAGCACTAGCTGTATTGCTAGATAGATAATCCATAAGATTACTAGGCCACATAGGCCTTGCTGCAGTTTCTTCAGCGGCAGCGTGCTAAACCATTGCAGTAGCTGCTGACTCTGGGATGTTATTTGCGCTGTAAGTTGCTGCGCTGTCAATCTAGCACCTCGGCCATTGTTATAGTCAAACCCTATTATATGGGGGTAGCCGTGGGATAGAAACCCTCTATATCTCTTCAAATTGCGGCAAATTCACAAGTCACTGGCAAACCTGGGATCATCGCCTAGAATTGATCCTACCCCAGTCATTTAACAAACTAAAGTTAGCCGCTAGTATGACAGCCAAATATGTAAATATTATGACAGCAATCGGCTAGATAAGTATGAGCCACCATCATTGATGGGCGGTTGACTGCAATCAGCACACTGGAATCTTTCAGTAAGTAGGAGTCAATGACTACGCGCTTTTTTATTAATCGCCGCACTGCCGGTGACCGCCGCAAAGGCCGTGAGCAAAGGCACAATCCAAGACTGGATTTAAGCCACCGCAGAAGACGTAAACATGATGAGCGCCGTGATCTTGACCGATCAAACAGCGCGGATTTTTATGCTGCCAGTAAAGCCAAACAATCTTCAAGCAACAACCCGCCGCCTATAAAGCACTAGCGAGCTGGTGAGGTAGCTCTCAGCAACCAAGCCTACTAGCCACCAACTAGACTAATCATGACACCTGCTGCAACTGCGGAGCCGATAACACCGGCTACATTTGGCCCCATCGCATGCATTAACAGGAAGTTTTGCGGGTTAGCCTCTAAACCGACCTTGTTTGATACTCTCGCCGCCATCGGTACTGCCGACACACCTGCGGAACCAATCAGCGGATTAATTGGCGTTGAGGATAAACGGTTCATCAACTTGGCCATTAAGACGCCGCAGGCGGTACCGATTGCAAAAGCCACCATACCCAGCATCAAAATCCCCAAGGTACTTAGATCGAGAAATGTCTCGGCACTCAGTTTAGAGCCGACCGATAAACCTAGGAAGATAGTGGTTATATTGATAAGCGCATTTTGCACGGTGTCACTCAAACGGTCGACCACGCCAGATTCACGCATTAGGTTACCGAGACAGAACATACCCAATAGAGGCGCCGCCGATGGCAGAAATAACGCCACTAGAATCAACAGTAACAGCGGGAAACATACCTTTTCGACTTTAGAGACCGGCCGCAGTTGCACCATCTCAATTTTACGTTCTGCCTCTGTGGTCAGCGCTCTCATAATCGGCGGCTGAATCATTGGTACCAAAGCCATGTAGGAATAAGCAGCAACTGCTATCGCACCCAACAAGTCGGGCGCTAACACACTGGCCACATAGATTGCCGTCGGTCCATCAGCACCACCGATGATACCTATCGCTGCGGCATCGGCTAATGAAAAGTCCATAATCCCCAACGCCGTTAATCCGACCGCACCCAGCACCGTAGCAAAGATACCAAACTGCGCCGCCGCACCGAGAAACAGTGTTTTAGGATTGGCCAGTAGCGGACCAAAATCGGTCATCGCTCCTACACCCATAAAGATGACTAAGGGCGCGGCACCACTAGCAATAGCGATATTATAAAAAGTGTACAACATACCATTGTTGAAATTGAGATCACTCGCCGTCTGTACTGCTGCCAAATGCAAACTGGCGCTAGCGCCATGATACATATGCAGTAAATCTTTCGCCGACTCCCAGGTTGCTACACCCAAACTATTGGCAATAGCGCGCAATATTTCAGGGTCACCGGCGCTGATCGCCGCCTCTACCGCTGACTGCGACAATCCGGCACCCGGTATATTCGCCAGAATACCGCCAAAGCCAATAGGCACTAGCAGCAAGGGCTCAAAACCGCGATTGATTGCTAAGTATAACAACAGCAAACCGATCAAGATCATCGCGAACTGACCGGGCGCCATTTGATAGATACCCGAGTCGTACCAAAGGGTCAGTAATTTATCCACGTTACTGCTCCCGTTAGGCTATCGTTATCAGCACATCACCAACGGCAACTGAATCACCCTCACTGACACTGACTGA
>JBNMPW010000074.1:0-14102 GCA_051277205.1 Oceanicoccus sp.
CGTACCCCCCTTTTGGTTTTTGGCCCCGCCCGACAGGATTCGAACCTGTGACCAATGGCTTCGGAAGCCACTACTCTATCCAGCTGAGCTACGGGCGGAAAACTAGGTTGTAAGCTATCTGAGACAACAGCAATTTCAGGGCGGCAATCATACCCAGCTATGGGCGGCGAGTCCATGATCCCGTGATTAAACGGGGTATTTCAAACTTTACTGGGTTTGTGAGCCGTAAAAGTTGATGATGGGGCCGCTTAGATTACCGCTTGGCGACGAAAGTGGCTATAATTCCCGCCTGTTATATCCGGCATGGGCCGGCTATATGTAGAAAGAGTGAGGGCTTTGATGGTGATGAATATGTTTAAAAGCAGTGTGGTTAAATTGGCTGGGCTGTTGTTATTGGGGGTAGCACTATCGGCGCAAGGTTTTTCTGATAAGCAGCGTTCGGATATTGAAGCGCGCATTAAGCCTGCAGGACAACTTTGTATGGAGGGCGATAGTGGCTGTGGAGCAGCGGTTGCTGCTATTGGCGGTGCTGCCAAGTCACCTGAAGATATCTATAATACTAACTGCATGGCTTGCCATTCAACTGGCGCTGCAGGTGCACCTAAGATGGGCGATGTCGCTGACTGGTCTGGCCGCCTTGATAAAGGTATTGAGCAAGTTTACGCACACGCTATCAATGGCTTTAACGGTATGCCGGCTAAAGGCCTGTGCATGAGCTGCTCCGACGATGATATAAAGGCAGTGGTCGATTTTATTGTCGACGGCAGTAAATAAGCCATCTTACGTTATCTCAAAAGCCGTATTGATTGCGGCTTTTTTGAGCCTGCTATTAACACTTGTCCATAGTTTCGACGGATTGCGCCTACTTAGGGTGAATGACTGCTGCGCTACTTCCTGTAATCGTGGCGCTAATACTGAATTTACTGAGGAGATAGCCGGTGAGAGTGAACGTATCCTGGGTGCTGGTAGGTCTGTGTCTATCGTCTATCATCGCTTGTTCCGATAAAGCCCCGCCGCCGCCTATCACTGAAGTTGTGGTGGATGAGGTTTCACTAGAGCCTTATTTGCCGAATACCGTTTTTGTCGGTCGTTTACAGGCGCAGGTGGATGTCAGTATTCAGGCTCAGGTATCGGGTTATTTAAAAGCGCGTCATTTCCATGAAGGGGATTTAATCGAGCAAGGTACATTGCTTTATGAACTTGACCCGGCTCAGTTTCAGGCTAGTTTGGCGCGGGCCAAGGCTGATGTTTCTAAAGCGATGGCGGCTACTGCGGTGGCTAACAATAATCTAGTGCGTGGTAAGGAATTGGCTCCAAAAGGTGCTATATCAGCCTCTGAGCTGGATAAGATAACAGCGACCAAGTTACAGGCTGATGCCGATTTAGAATCAGCGCGCGCGCAATTTAAAAGCGCCGAAGTCGACCTTAGTTACACCCGTATAAGTGCGCCTATTTCCGGCCGTATTGGTCGCAGTGATTTTAGTATCGGTGATTTAATAGCCCCTGATAGCGGTGAACTAACCTCCTTGGTGAGTATCGACCCAGTGAATGCCATCTTTAAAGTCAGCGAGGCGGTCTACCTGATGCATGGTAAAAATCGGCGTCAACGGGAACAGCAAGGTGAGGATTTATCACCGATGTTGGTAAAGTTAGAATTATCTAATCGCGAGCGCTATGGCTTAACTGGGCGGTTGGATTATGTGGCAAATAGAATCGATGAGACAACCGGTACTATTGAAGCAAGGGCGGTAATCCCCAATCCCAGTGGCGACTTATTGCCGGGCCAGTATGTCAAAGTTATATTAGAGCTACCGAATACGATTGATACTTTGATGTTGCCGCAAGCTGCTGTGCAAGCAGATCAGCAAGGTAACTTTGTGTTGGTTGTCGACACTAACAATACTGTTGTGCGGCACAATGTTGTATTAGGGCCACGTGTGGCTGCAAAGGTGATAGTGGAGCAAGGGGTTGATGAAGGCGAGCAAGTGATAGTGCGCGGTTTGCAAAAAGTGCGGCCCGGACAAAGGGTGACAATGCAGTCTGTTACAGCGCCGATGATGACAGAGCAAGCTGCTGACAATAAAGGAGCCTGATTGTGTTAAGTGCTTTTTTTATTCGGCGACCCAAGTTTGCTTTGGTTATTGCCATCGTGATGACCTTGGCCGGTGCCATGTCTATATTGCAATTACCGGTTTCTGAATACCCACCAATTTCACCGCCGCAAGTTGTTGTTAGTGCTGTCTACCCAGGCGCCTCAGCAGAAGTTGTAGAACAAACTATTGCTGCACCCATTGAAGAAGCTGTTAATGGTGTCGAAGGCATGATCTATATGTCGTCGCGCAGCGCCAATGATGGCAGCTATAACTTGTCGGTAAGTTTCGATGTCGGTGCCGATACTGATATGGCCTTGGTACGGGTACAAAATTTGGTGAAACTTGCAGAGCCAAAATTACCGCAAGAGGTAAGGCAGCAAGGCTTAAGCATCGATAAAAAATCGCCAGATATTTTAATGATCGTCAGCATGATGTCGCCTGATAATAGTCTCGATTATCTTTTTATATCCAACTACATAAAAATTAATGTGCAAAGTACTTTGGCGCGTATTAAAGGTGTATCCAGCGCCGGCGTAATGGGGGCTGCTGATTATTCCATGCGTTTGTGGATGGACCCCAACCGGATGGCGAATCTAAGTATTACTACCAGTGATATTGTCAATGCATTGAAAGAGCAAAACGTACAAGTCGCGGCGGGTAAAATTGGGTCGCCACCTTTTACTGGTCCCTTACAGACAGAATATAGCCTGCGGACTAAAGGTCGCTTACAAACCGAAGAAGAGTTTGACGATGTTGTGCTTAGAGCCAGCAGCAATGGCTCAACTATTTATTTACGCGATGTCGCTAGGGTTGAACTAGGGCAGGCTGATTACAGTATTATTGGTGAGTTTGACGGCCAGCCGGCGGCAAATTTAGCCATGTATTTATTGCCCGGGGCTAACGCATTAGAAACAGGCCGCCTAGTTAAAGAAGCGATGGCAGAGTTGTCCAAAAATTTTCCAGAGGGCCTGAGTTATGCGATAGGTTATGACACCACGCGCTACATTGGTGCCTCGGTAAGTCAGGTGGTTCTATCTTTAATGCAGGCTATAGGCTTGGTTATTTTTATCACCTTTATTTTTCTGGGAAATTTTCGATCAACGCTAGTGCCCTCAGTGGCTATCCCTGTGTCGCTGGTCACTACCTTCGCTGTGTTGCTAGCGCTTGATATGAGTATCAATACCATTACTTTATTCGCGTTGATCCTGGCGATTGGTATTGTGGTGGATGATGCTATTTTAGTTATCGAAAATACTGACAGGCTATTATCTGAGCAGCCCAACATCACGCCAACAGAGGCGACATTGCAGACCATGCAAGAAGTGACGGGGCCGATCTTGGCAACTACCTTGGTCCTGTTGGCGGTGTTTGTACCGGTAGCCATGTTGCCGGGTATAACTGGTGTTATCTATCGCCAGTTTGCAGTGACGATATGTGTGGCGGTGGTGATCTCTTCTATTAACGCATTAACATTGAGTCCTGCGCTATGTGCCTTGTTGTTAAAAAGAGGCCAGCAACAATCCGCTTGGTTTAAGTGGTTTAATCAAAAATTCGACACTATAAAAGATAGCTATGGCAACGGTGTTTCTTGGTTGGTTAGGCGTACCGGTTTAATCGCTTTAATGTTTGTGGGTTTAATGGTCGCACTAGGATTTGGTATTGTCAATATACCAACAGCGTTTGCGCCAGCAGAAGATAAGGGCATCTTTTTTATCAATGTGCAGCTACCGGATGCCTCGTCAATTACTCGGACTAAAGAAGCCGTTGCTAAATTGGTCGAGGTCGTTGAGCGGGAGCCGAATGTTGAAAGCGTTACGGCTATTACCGGCTTTAGTATTTTAGGTGGCGCGGTTAAAAGCAACGCCGGTAGTTTATTTGTTGTATTAAAACCTTGGGATCAGCGACCGGGTGCTGAAAATAGAGTGTTTGCAATCGTGAAAAAAATAAATGCAGCGGCTTATAAATTAATTCCAGAAGCATCGGTGATGGCGGTACCCCCGCCAGCTATTCCTGGTATGGGTGTGGCAGGAGGTATGGAGTTTGTCTTGCAAGATAGTCTCGGCCGGCCGCATTCAGAATTAGCCGCAGTAATGAACCAATATATAGCCGCGGCAAATAAACACCCGGCATTAACCCGTGTGTTTAGTACGTATCGCGCCAACGTACCGCAATATTTTATTGATATTGATCGGATAAAAGCAAAAACATTAGGCGTGTCATTGAGTGAGATTTTTGGCACCTTGCAAGCACAGCTTGGTTCAATGTATATCAACGACTTTAATCGGTTCGGTCAAGTCTATCAGGTTAAAATGCAGGCTGAAGCGGAATACCGCTCTGATTTATCAGACTTACAAAAACTATTTGTACGTTCTGACAATGGCGAAATGGTGCCGTTGAGCACTTTAGTTACCACCCAGCCGGTATTGGGCCCTGATTTAGCAGAACGTTTTAATCTTTATCGCTCAGCGACTGTGCGGGCTAATTCTGCGGCGGGTTATAGCAGCGGTGAAAGTATGGCGGCAATGGAGCAGCTGGCTGTTGAGCTGTTACCCGAAGGTTATCGTTTTGCATGGACTGGGATGAGCTATCAGGAGCAACAAGCAGGCAGCACCGCTGTTTATGCGTTTATCTTGGCGATGGTTTTTATCTACTTATTTTTAGTTGCACAATATGAAAGCTGGTCGATACCCAGCGCAATTATTTTGGTTGTGCCGGTGGCGGTTGCTGGTGCCATTGGTGGCTTAACGTTAATGGGAATGTCATTAAATCTATACGCCCAAATAGGTTTGGTACTGTTAATTGGCATGGCCGCCAAAAATGCGATCCTGATTGTCGAGTTTGCTAGAACATTGCGTGAGCAAGAAGGTAAAGGTATTTTAGAGGCAGCTCAAACCGCCGCACAATTGCGATTTCGCGCCGTTAACATGACTGCTTTGTCATTCATTCTGGGCATTCTGCCGCTAGTGCTGGCCAGCGGTGCCGGTATGTTTGGTCAACGTTCAGTTGGTATTACTGTGTTCAGTGGCATGCTTGCAGCATTGTTATTAGGTACTTTATTGATACCCGGATTTTATGTGTTGGTGCAAAGCCAGCGCGAAAAATTCAAAAAGCGTTTTGGTTTGGGGCAGGAGAGTTAGTTTATATTCTCGAATAAAACCCTCTACGTCCTGAATGATTGCTCTTTATCCGTCACTCCCGGCTATCGGGTTTTCAATCAAAAAGATTCTTAAGCCCAGCTAATGTTGCTTGGCCGCGCTCTTGATTCAGTTCAGGGTCTTTTTCTTCGCCTTCCCAGACTAAATCATCAAACGGTAATTCATCGAGAAAACGACTGGGTGCGCAGTCGATCATTTCGCCGTATTGTTTACGCTTGGCGCAATAGCTGAGCGCCAATGTGCGTTTAGCGCGGGTGATGCCGACATAACAAAGTCGGCGCTCTTCTTCGATGCTGTCTTCTTCGATGCTGTTACGGTGAGGCAGTAATTCTTCTTCCATGCCGATGATATAGACGTTTGGAAATTCCAGCCCTTTAGAGGCGTGCAAAGTCATCAATTGGACTTTGTCTTGGTTCTCTTCTTCTTCCTCTTGCCGGTCGAGTAAATCTCTTAATACCAGTTTAGCGACGGCGGCTTGAATATCTTCTTCATCGTCGTCGTCTTTTTCCAGCGTTGATTGCAACGAGTCGATGAGAATAAAGACGTTAGCCATGCGCCGTTGGGCGACCACATCGCTGGAGCTGTTTTGATGCAGCCAGGCCTCATAGTCCATATCGCTGATCATTTCTTTTATCGCCGACAAGCCATTGCCTTGCTCACAGTGTTCGCGTACCCGTTCGATCCAAGCGGTAAACTGGCGCAGGCGCAGTAATCCGGCCTCAGGTACAGATTGTTCGATGCCAATTTCATCGCAGGCATCAAACATGGCGATACCGCGTTCAGTAGCATAGGTACCTAATGCTTCTAGCGTGGAGGTACCAATCTTCCGCCGTGGCACATTCACAATACGTAGGAAGGCGTTGTCATCATCGCGATTAATCAATAGCCGCAGATAACCCATGATGTCTTTGATTTCGTTGCGGGAGAAAAACGAGGTGCCGCCACTGATACGGTACGGCACTTGGTGAGCTTGCAGTTTTAGCTCTAGTAGTCGCGCTTGATGGTTGCTGCGATAGAGCACCGCAAAATCGGAGAAGGTACCTTGGCCGCGCACTTTCCGATCGAGAATCTCTGTGGCTACCCGTTCGCACTCGATGTCTTCATTGCGGCAACAAATTACCCGAATCGGGTCGCCATAGCCGAGATCACACCACAGTGATTTTTCAAACACATGGGGGTTGTGGTCAATGACTTGGTTGGCCGCTTTTAGAATACGGGCAGTGGAACGATAATTTTGCTCCAATTTAACGATTTTGAGGTTGGGGTAGTCCTCTTGCAGCTGCGCCATATTCTCTGGTCTGGCACCACGCCAAGAATAGATGGATTGATCATCATCGCCTACCACTGTTAGCTTGCCCCTGTCACCAACAAGCTGCTGCACGAGTAAGTACTGACTTACGTTGGTGTCTTGGTATTCGTCGACCAGCAGATAATGAATCCGTTTCTGCCACTTTTCTAACACCTCGGGGAACTGCAGAAAGATCTGTACCGGCAGCAAGATCAGGTCATCAAAATCAAGCGCGTTATAGGCTTTGAGGGCTCGCTGGTAGCGCAAATATGCTTGAGCACAGAGCATTTCGGCGGGGTCATGAGCATTATTAATGGCCTGTTCAGGGCTGAACATGTCATTTTTCCAATTGGAAATTTGATGCTGAATAGCGTCGGTTTGGTCACTGTCGCCGTCGTGATCCTGAACCAGTATGTCGCGAATCAACGCTTGGGCGTCCTGCTGATCAAAAATTGAAAAGCCGCTTTTATAGCCCAGCACTTGGTGCTCTTTGCGCAGTATATTGAGGCCAAGGTTATGGAAGGTAGAAACGATCAGACCCCGTGCGGCGGGTCCGGACACTAATTGCGAGATCCGTTCTTTCATCTCGCGGCTAGCTTTGTTGGTAAAGGTCACCGCAGCGATATTACGGCCTTTAATGCCACACTTATCGACCAAATAGGCGATCTTGCGGGTAATTACGCTAGTTTTTCCACTGCCGGCGCCGGCGAGTACCAGTAACGGGCCATCTATATAATGCACGGCTTCGCGCTGACGGGGGTTTAGCTTACTCACAATGTTGGCTACGGCTGTATGACTGGCTAGCAAAATGGGCGGGCATTGTAGCAGTCTGCTGCTCAAGGGAGGAGGTTTATGCAATAAGTCATTAAAAAAATCTTGATCCTCTCCTAGAACTTCTATTAGATATAGACTATAACTAATTGAAATATATATATTAGATAAAAATTATTTGATAATAATGTAGCCGAGGAGTCGGCTTGACTGGGCTCGACCCCGACGGGGGTTAAAATAGGTGTAAAGATGTTAGAACCGCTGGCGCGGATACTGCTGTTAGGTAGTGAACTCGCCGATTATCGTCGTTTTGAGGAGATGCTGTCATCTGGACGACGGGTATCCTTCCAACTGCTTTGGTGCGAACGCTTAGACAAAGGCATAAGTGAGGTCGCCTCAGGTAATTACGACGCTGTCTTACTCGACTGCCAACACCGTCCCGATGATGCACTAAAACTACTACAGGCCTTACCTGACGAAGGTTGTGAGTTACCTGTTATTGCCATTACGGCAGCCATCGACAGTATTGTCTCCCATCAAGCACTGCAATTTGGTGCTATCGATTATCTCGCCATTGAAAACCTCGATAGCTATGTGGTCGAGCGCTGCATTGGGTATGCAGTCGACAAATACGCAGTCGACAAGAAGCTTAGCCAGCTTAACCTTTATGACCCTCTCACGGGCATTCCTAATCGTATACTGTTTAAGCAGACCATGGAGCGTGGGATTGAGGCGGCAAAATCCCAACAAGTGTCATTGGCGCTGTTATTGATCAATCTCGACGGATTCAAAAAAGTAAATGAAAGTTATGGCAGCGAGGCCGGTGATCGTTTGGTTACCACCATGGCCCAACGACTGACCCGTTGTGTACGCAAGAGCGACTGTGTCGCGCGGCTCGGTGGCGATGAGTTTTCAGTAGTACTAGAAGATTGCCACGACAGTGATGATGTCGCGTTGGTGGCGAAAAAAATAATCGATGTGTTATCAGCACCCTTTACCGTTTCCGGGCAGCCGTTGATGGTCAGCTGTAGTATTGGTGTGGCGATTTATCCCGAAGCCGGAGATACCGTCGACGGGTTGCTCAAACGGGCAAACATGGCGATGTTAGAAGCGAAGACCCAGCGTGGTAGCCAGGTTTGTTTTTATAACGAACAGACCAGTGCCGACGCTATGTACCGCCTCAACTTAGAGGCAGATTTACGCCGCGCACTGCGTGGTAATGAGTTTGAATTATTTTACCAGCCGCGGGTAGGCCTCGGTACTGGCGATACCGTCGGCATGGAAGCGTTGATCCGCTGGCGCCATCCGGATCGCGGTTTGGTGTCACCAAAAGAATTTATTCCGGTAGCAGAAGAGTGCGGTTTGATAGTGCCGATTGGTTATTGGGTGCTGCAGCAAGCTTGCCAAGATATGGCGGCCTTTGATGATGACGGCCGCAGCGGTTTGCATATTGCGGTGAACTTGTCGTTCAAACAATTACAAGACAATATGTTCGTCGATACCGCTACGCGGATTATCCAACAAAGCGGTATCGATGCCACACGGTTAGAGTTTGAGTTAACCGAAACAGCGATCATGTCCAATTACCAACAAACTTACGAAGGTATGATGGCGCTGAGTAAATTGGGGGTAACTTTTTCCTTGGATGATTTCGGAACAGGCTTTTCTTCTTTCGCACACATTCAACGCTTACCGATTTCTGCTTTAAAAGTAGACCGCAGCTTTATTCGTAATGTAGTGAAAAATAGTGACGATGCCATTATTGTCAAAGCGATGATAAATCTTGCCCACAGTTTACGTTTAAAAGTGATTGCAGAAGGTGTTGAAACTTTAGACCAAGTACAGTTTTTATGGCAGAATCATTGCGACCAAGTTCAGGGCTTTTATTTTAGCCCCGCGGTTTGTGCCGATGATTTTTTGCGGATGATTGATCAGCGTGCGACAGCAGCTATTTAGTATTTATAATACTCAGCGCAGTCATTGATTTCGCGGTGTATGCCCTCCCTGAAAAAAACCACCTTATTCCCGCGAAAGCTAGAATCCAGAGCTATTGGTTCACCCTCGGCTTTATAGATAATTAAAGCCTTTCCTGCTCCATTCCCCGATAACTTAGTGCTTCATTAATATGCTGCGTTTCTATGTTGTCATCTTCTGCAATGTCAGCAATCGTTCTGGCGACACGCAAAATTCGATGATAAGCACGGGGTGATAAATACAATTGCTCCACGGCTTGCTGTAGTAAACGTCGTTGCTTATCATCAAGCGAACAAAACTTTTCTAAGTCTTTGTTATTCAATTGAGCGTTGGCTTTTTGTTGGCGCTGCCATTGCCGTTGGCGGCAACGCTCTACTCGTTGCCGGACATCGGCACTGGATTCGATGCTGACGCTATTGTCATCGTTAAGCTCTTTTTCACTGCGAGTAAGCAGGTCGGTCGGCAAGCGATTAAGGCTTACTTGTAAATCAATGCGGTCCAACAATGGCCCGGATATTTTATCGCGGTAACGGCGCACTTGATCAGGACTGCAACGACAAGCCCTCTGCATATCACCGTAGTAACCGCAGGGACAAGGGTTCATAGCCGTCACTAATTGAAAGTTTGCCGGAAACATCACTTGTTGGCTGGCTCTGGAAATTAAAATCTGACCGGACTCCATTGGTTCGCGTAACACTTCTAATACTGAACGCTGAAACTCTGGCAGCTCATCTAAAAATAGCACGCCGTGATGTGCTAAGGAAATTTCACCCGGCCGTGGATTACTGCCACCACCAACTAAGGCGACAGCAGATGCCGTGTGATGCGGATTGCGAAATGGCCGTTGATAATAAGCGGGCATCGTTTGCTGCTGACTGACAGAAAAAACGGTTGCAACTTCAAGCATTTCATCGCTATTGAGCGCGGGTAAGATACCCGGTAGACGGCTGGCTAGCATGGTTTTACCGGTACCAGGCGGGCCGTAAAAAAGCAGGTTGTGAGCGCCGCCGGCGGCAATTTCTAGCGCTCGTTTTGCTTGCTGTTGGCCGCGCACATCATTTAAGTCGGGATAGGCAATGTTGTGATGTTTAATCGTGGGAGCTGATAAAGGTTGTAGTAATTCGCGCTTATGCAAATGCGCGGACAGCTGTAGCAGGTTATCAGCAGCAAATATAAGCGCTTGCTGGCAGAGTCTGGCTTCGGCGCTATTACCGGTGGGAATGATTAATTGACGTTGAGTGCGTACGGTTTCGATAGCGGCAGCAAGACAACCCTGCACCGGCCGCAATTCTCCATTGAGACCAAGCTCGCCAAGAAACTCATAATCGGATAATACTTCTATCGGCACTTGCCCAGAGGCGGCCAAAATACCCAGTGCGATGGGTAGGTCATAGCGGCCGCCTTGTTTTGGCAGATCGGCAGGCGCTAAATTAATGGTGATGCGGCGGGCGGGAAATTCAAAATGGGAGTTGATGATGGCGCTACGCACGCGATCTTTGCTTTCTTTTACCGCCGTTTCCGGCAAGCCAACAATACTTAAGCTGGGAAGGCCATTGGATAAATGGACTTCCACATAAACCAGTGGCGCGTCGACGCCGCTTTTGGCGCGGGTATAAACAGTAGCAAGTGACATTGGCTTCCTTCCTTGGAAGTAATGAGTAATTTAGGGCTTTGTGAGCTGCTCGCTTAAATGTTGCAGCTGTTTTTCTAAGTTGTCGATCTTTTCACGCGAACGTTGCAGCACGGTCACTTGGGCATCAAATTCTTCTCGGCTTACCATATCAAGATTACTGAAGGCCGATTGCAGTAGCACTTTGATATTGCGCTGGGCATCTTCTTTTAAGCCGCCGCTGGTGGCCGCGCCTAACAGGCCACTGAGCTTGTCGGTGAGCTTATCTATAAGGTCTGATTGCTTGGTCATGGTGCTGTTATATCGCTGCTTACGGACAACCAGTGTAGCGCAAATTATCGAGCTTGTACCGGATCGACGGCTTAGAGGATGAGATCGCTAGTTTGTGCCTTCAGTTGGTGCGAGCAATTTTCCGAATCGACCATACATGACAGAAAAATTACCGCTTTTGATGGATTTTTGAGGCATTTTAACGTTGTCGAAGTTTACGAAAAAATGGATAAGTTACTGATTTTAAATAAAAAAATAAGTAATACATTTACAGAAGAACGGGCCAACCCTCTTTATGCGCACTAATGGTGCGAGCTTGTTTTGATGCACTTGTTCGCGCCGCACTTATTGGGTGCATGGGCCTTTAAAACAGCGTAATTAATTGTAAGTAACTGATTGTTAAGATTTTTTAACCAGTTGGCATGCGGTATGCAATCTACAACATCAAGCATGCATACAAGGTCAACCATTGGGGGCGCTGGGTATGCTGATTTTTTAAATAACCTAGTTAAATTTGGAGACTATCAAAATGAAAAAATTAATCGCATCAAGTGTTCTTGCAGCATCTGCATTAGCAGGTGTTTCTGCCCCAGCAATGGCTGACCTTTCAGCCAACGTTGGTTATGCCTCAGAATACTACTATCGCGGATATTTACAAAAAGAGTCATCGGCCAGTGCCGGTCTCGATTATGAAACTGGCGGTTTTTACGTCGGCACTTGGGCTGCTGACGTAGGCGATGGCCTTGAGTATGACATATACGGTGGCTACGGCTTAGAGTTAGGTGATTTCACTATTGGTGCAGGCTTTACCGGTTATTACTACACCGGTGAATTCGACGACACTTACGAAGAAATTAATTTGTCGGCTAGTTGGCAGTTCATCAGCGTTGGTTACAGCATTGGTGAGTATGACAATTTTGGTGAAGCACTGGATTATGACTACCTTGAAGTGACTGCTGAATATGAAGGTTTCTACGCGACTTACGGTGAGTTTGGTGATGATCTCAAAGGTAGTCACTTTAAGTTTGGCTACGGCGCTGAAGTTGGCGGTTTTGATCTAGCTATTGAAGCTATCTTCGCTGACGACGATGCATCCGATCAAGAAGATGATGACGGCGAAGCTACTGAAGGTGAAGCCCTTATCTTCAGTTTGAGTAAGTCTTTCGATCTGTAAATTACAGATTACTGTTTAGTGTTTTTTGAATCGCTCCGTTTTTGTCAGGTAACATTCAAGACAACATTATCCGGTCAGTCGCGTTGCGGCGCGACTGACTTTTTTATTAATTTGGTACAACATAGTTGTGCTGTTAGATAAACAAAAAGGAGAAGGCCAATGAAACTGGTTAAGGCTATAGTCAAACCATTTAAGTTGGATGACGTGCGAGAAGCGCTGTCTGAAATCGGTGTGCAGGGTATTACTGTTACAGAAGTTAAGGGTTTTGGGCGTCAGAAGGGTCACACTGAGTTATACCGTGGTGCTGAATACGTTGTCGACTTTTTACCAAAAGTAAAAATTGAAGTAGCCATCGCAGATGATGCTGCTGAAAAGGTTATCGAAGCCATCACTAATGCTGCCAACACTGGCAAAATTGGCGACGGTAAGATTTTTGTCTCATCACTGGATCAGGTGATTCGCATCCGAACTGGCGAAACTGGTGAAGAGGCTATTTAAGCCTTTTTAATAATTATTCTTTAGGCTTGTGGAGGGCTTAGAAATGGAAAATGAAATTTTTCAACTACAGTACGCCTTAGACACATTTTATTTCTTAATTTGTGGTGCGTTAGTAATGTGGATGGCAGCGGGTTTTGCCATGTTGGAAGCGGGTTTGGTTCGCTCCAAAAATACCACTGAAATTTTGACAAAAAACGTCGCTTTGTATGCGATATCTTCAATTATGTACATGGTTATTGGTTATTCAATTATGTATGGCGGTGGCGATATCACTTTATTCCTGAGTGGCATTGTTGCTGATGGTGTTACCGGTGCTGAAGAAGCTGCTACTTATGCTCCTTCTGCGGACTTCTTCTTCCAGGTAGTGTTTGTTGCTACGGCGATGTCGATTGTCTCTGGTGCGGTTGCTGAGCGTATGAAGCTTTGGGCCTTTCTAGTATTTGCGGTAGTGATGACTGGTTTCATCTACCCAATGGAAGGTGCTTGGACTTGGGGCGGTGCTGCTGTATTCGGTATGTACACTCTGGGCGACCTAGGTTTCTCTGACTTTGCAGGTTCCGGTATCGTTCATATGGCGGGTGCTTCTGCAGCATTAGCGGGTGTTATCTTACTCGGCGCACGTAAAGGTAAATACGGTGCAGACGGTCAGGTACAAGCGATTCCTGGTGCCAACTTGCCTTTAGCGACGCTAGGTACATTCATCCTATGGATGGGTTGGTTTGGTTTCAACGGTGGTTCTGTTCTAGCAACGGCCAGTGTTGAAAGTGCTAACAGTGTTGCTGTTGTGTTTATGAACACTAATGCTGCTGCTGCCGGTGGTTTGGTTGCCGCGTTGATAACCGCTCGTGTTATGTTCGGCAAGGCTGACTTAACAATGGCGCTTAACGGTGCTTTAGCCGGTCTGGTTGCAATTACTGCTGAGCCTTCAACACCGACTGCATTACAAGCAACTTTATTCGGTGCTGCCGGTGGTATTTTGGTTGTGTTCTCAATCTTGGCTTTAGACAAGCTGAAAATCGATGATCCTGTCGGCGCAATCTCAGTACACGGTGTTGTCGGTTTGTTAGGTCTGCTGTTAGTACCCCTTACTAATGATGGCTCTAGCTTCTCTGGCCAGCTCATTGGTGCGGTAACTATCTTTGTTTGGGTATTTGGAACTAGCTTTATCGTCTGGGCTGCAATCAAAGCAGTTATGGGTATTCGAGTTAGCGAAGAAGAAGAGTACGAAGGTGTGGATCTTTCAGAATGT
>JBNMPW010000075.1:0-14031 GCA_051277205.1 Oceanicoccus sp.
ATGAACCTATGCTTTGCTAATGTTTAGGTTCCAGCTCTCTAAGAAAATACCCACAAAATCACTCATTTTATGAAAAGTTTTAGCCTGCGTTACTGTCATCATCAGCGCTGGAGTGTTGCCGGTTTATGGGAGTCTGATGAAACTTATTTAGTGGGTAATAACTTTAATGCTCCGGCGTCCTAGCCAGTACCCAAATATGCACCTCAGAGGCTCCTGCCTGCAATAGGGCTTTTGTCATTTCCCTAGCAGTAGCCCCCGTAGTCATCACATCATCCACCAGCGCCAAGCGTCTACCGCGGATATCAGCACATACTGTAAATGCCCCGCTAAGATTTTGGTGTCGTTGTTGGGCGAGTAGTGATTGCTGGGGTGAGGTATAGCGATGTCGGCGCAGGGCGCGAATGACCGGCAGCTCTAGCAGTTGGCCGAAATCATTGGCTATCAACTCGCTTTGGTTAAAGCCACGCTCGAATTGACGTCGCCAATGTAGCGGTGTGGGTACTAATATTTCTGGCATAGCGCCGCCTTGGTAAGCGCTAACAAATGAACTGTAGCCTGATATGCAAAGGCTCTTGCCGTTTTTGTACTGTTTTCGGTACTTCAGGGCGCTGAGCATTTGCGCCACTGGGGGTCGGTATAGCCAAATCGCATGGGCGCGGCAAAAAGGTGGGGGTGATTGCAGGCACTGGCCACAAATTGTCTGTTGTGGATTGCTCAGGGGTAATGCACATTGCTGGCAATGATGGCCCAGCCAGGGCAGCTCTAGCTCGCAAGCGACGCATATATCATAGTCTGGCGGACACTGACGGCTAGCGCAGAGGATGCACTCTGTCGGCAGTCGCGGTTGAATTTGCCGTAATATTGGGCTGAAGACGGTGCCGAGGGCTTGCCAAAACCTGTTAACCATAACTATCCTTGTTGGTTGACAGCGGAGTCGTAATCCTTATGATAGCCCCACTTTATCTGCTTCCTTTAAGTAACCATTTTAAAGGCTAGCCCTTAGCAATACCAGTATTGAGGATAACCCCGCATGACAGCGTCCATGACCCAGCCCCGCTATCAAACTACGGCGAATGCTTCTCCATTGCGCACTGATTGGTCGCCGCAGGAGGTTCAGGCTTTATTTGAGCTGCCCTTTAATGACTTGTTGTTCCAGGCACAGACACTTCATCGTCAGTTTTTCGACCCCAATGAAGTGCAGATCAGCACCTTGTTATCGATTAAAACCGGTGCCTGCCCAGAAGACTGTAAATATTGCCCTCAGAGCAACCGGTACGACACCGGCTTGGAAAAAGAAAAGCTGATGGAAGTCGACAAAGTATTGCAAGCAGCCCTGGCCGCGAAAGAGACTGGAGCTACCCGATTTTGCATGGGTGCTGCTTGGCGCTCGCCAAAGAAAAAAGATATGCCTTATGTCACCGCGATGGTGAAAGGGGTGAAAGAAATGGGTTTAGAAACCTGCATGACGCTGGGTATGTTGACCACCGAGCAGGCGGATGAATTATCAGACGCAGGTTTGGATTATTACAACCACAACCTCGATACTTCGCCAGAGTATTATGGTGATGTCATCACCACTCGCACTTATGCGGATCGTCTCAATACCTTATCCAACGTTCGCGAGGCCGGCATCAAAGTGTGTAGTGGCGGTATTGTTGGTATGGGCGAAACGGTAAAAGATCGCGCCGGTTTGTTGATCCAGTTAGCTAATCTGCCGCAGCATCCGGAAAGTGTGCCGATCAATATGTTAGTGAAAGTCGAGGGCACGCCGATGGCCGATCTAGCTGATCTCGACCCTTTTGATTTTATTCGTACCATTGCGGTGGCGCGTATTTTGATGCCGCAGTCCCATGTGCGCTTGTCGGCGGGCCGTGAAGCAATGAATGAAGAAATGCATGCATTGGCCTATTTCGCGGGCGCTAATTCTATTTTCTATGGCGATAAATTGCTAACTACTGCTAATCCAGAAGCGAACAAAGATTTGCAGTTGTTTGACCGTCTGGGTATTAAGCCAGAGCAGCGCGATGTTGAGAGGTGCGATGATGGCGAAGAAGATCGTCTGCGCGAGAAAATCCAAAAAACTGAGAACGACAAGTTCTTTTATGATGCCGCGGCGCAAGCCTAGCGCCAGCTTCTGCGACTCCATCTTATCGATTGGCGAATAGATCATGGCTGACTTTGGTGATTTAGGGGCAGTCCTTGCCGTGCGAAAATCACAACATCTATACCGCCAGCGCCGTCTTTTAGAAAGCGCGCAGGGGGCAGAGGTTGTCGTTGATGGCCAAGTTTGTATCAATTTTTGCAGCAACGATTATTTGGGCTTGGCTAATCACCCAGTGTTAATTGATGCGGCTAAAAATACAGTGGATGAATTTGGTATCGGCAGTGGTGCATCGCATTTGGTCTGCGGCCATAGTCGTATTCACCACCAATTAGAAGAACAGTTAGCGCAGATGTTAGGTCGTGATCGCGCACTGTTATTTTCTACCGGCTATATGGCAAACCTTGGCGTGATCACAGCGCTGTTGGGTAAGTCCGACTTCATCTTTGAAGACAAACTCAATCACGCTTCTTTGTTAGATGCCGGTTTATTATCTGGCGCGCGGTTCCAGCGGTTTTTACATAATAATGTCGAAAGTCTGGCGACTAAGTTGGCTAAGACGAATTCAGGTCGACAATTAATAGCAGTAGATAGTGTGTTTAGCATGGACGGTGATATCGCGCCGTTGGCTGAATTAGCCACGTTAGCGCAGCAATATAATGCCTGCTTAATGGCCGATGATGCCCATGGCTTTGGCGTGTTGGGTGCGACTGGCGCTGGCATTGCCGAGGAGCTAAAACTCAACCAACAACAGCTACCTGTTGTAATGGGTACCTTGGGAAAAGCGGTTGGTAGTTTTGGTGCGTTTGTTGCTGGCAGTGATGATCTGATTGAAACATTGATCCAATTTTCGCGCTCTTATATTTACACTACCGCATTACCACCGGCGGTGGCGGCTGCCAGTTTAGCGAGCATAAAACTGATACGTTCTGAACAAGGTGCGCAGCGTAGGCAACATTTGCAGGCATTAATCGCGCGCTTTAAATATGCGGCGGGACAATTAAATTTGGCATTGCTACCCTCCGATACCGCTATTCAACCGCTGTTAATGCAAGACTGTGATGATGATAGTGCGCAAGCCTTATTGCTAAGTGAAAAACTTGCAGCCCGCGGTTTTTTGATTGGCGCGATTCGGCCGCCGACAGTAGCGCCAGGTTCATCTCGTTTGCGGATTACCCTCAGTGCCGCGCACACTGAAAGCCAAGTTGATGCTCTATTAGAAGCGTTAGCGCAGGTAATGAAATGACAGTACTAACCAGCATCCGTTTAAATGCGCTTACCAATGACAATGCTTCTGCACCGGAGTTGGTGTTATTACACGGCTGGGGTATGTCCAGTATCGTGTGGCAGGATTGGTTACCCTTATTGCAGGCCCGCTGCAACCTTACCTTGATCGATTTACCTGGTTATGGCGTTAATGCCGAAAAGACATTGCCGAGCATAGAGAAATCGTTAGACGATATTGCCGCTGTGGTACCCCGTCAGGCGATCTACATTGGTTACTCCTTGGGTGGCATGTTGGCGTTGCAATTGGCTAACCGTTTTCCGGCGCGCGTGACGGCGGTGGTGACCTTGTCGAGTAATCATCGTTTTTTGGCTGATGCCGAATACCCTTTTGGGATGGATGCGCAGATCTATAAAAGGTTTTTTCAGTTAGTGCAAAGCAACTCAAAATTAGCATTAAAACGTTTTGCCGGTTTACAATTGCACGGAGCTGAAAACGCTAAAGTATTGTTGAAAAAAATGCAGTCGCGTCTAGAACTGTTATCAAACGAGGCGCTCAGCCATTCGCTAGTATGGCTGAGTAGTATTGATAATAGTACTGTGGTTAAAAATATTAGCTGCCCCCTATTGCAGTTGTTCGGTGAGTGCGACAATTTAGTGCCGGTACAGTTTGTTGAAAAAATGGCTTCAACAGCCGTGTCACAACAGCAAGTTATTTCGGCTGCCCCTCACAATTTGTTCGTTAGTCATCCCCAGCAATGCTGGCATGCGATAGAGGGTTTTCTGCAGCAGTATCAATATTTATCGATAAAAAAACGCTTGGAGAAAAGTCAGGTTGCCAGATCTTTCGGACGCTCGGCTGCCACCTATGACAGTGCTGCTGAACTGCAGCGGCAAGTTGGCGCGCGTTTATTAGATTTTTTACCCGCTGATACTAACGATGGCAGTGTGTCGATGGTTTTAGACTTAGGATGTGGCACCGGTTATTTTTCGTCGGCCTTGCAAGCCGCGTTTCCAGCAGGTCACTATTTCGGTATGGATTTGGCTGAGGGTATGGTGACGTATGCGCAACAGTATCAGCGAGGTGATTGGCTGTGTGGCGATGCTGAAAAAATACCGCTGGCTGACAATTCAATTGATATTATTTTTTCCAGTTTAGCCATTCAGTGGTGTGAAGACCTAGACAGTGTATTTGCCGAAATCGCTAGAGTATTAAAGCCCGGTGGCCAATTTATTTTCTCCACTTTGGGTCCTGACACCTTGCATGAGCTGCGCGAGGCTTGGCGGCAAGTAGATGACTATGTGCATGTAAACCGCTTTGTTGAACAGCAAGTATTAGATCGGGCTGCAAAGGATTCATCTTTGCAGTTGGCTGATGATTATATTCAGCAGCAGGAAATCACTTTGCAATACGATACATTGAAGCAACTCACTGCTGAGTTAAAAGCGTTGGGCGCACACAATGTTAATAGCGGTAGGCCGGCAGGGTTAACCGGTAAAAATCGAATGCAGAAATTTATCCAAGCCTATGAACGGCAGCGTAACACGGCGTCTATGCTACCGGCGAGTTATCAAGTTTGGTATGGCAGGCTTTCAAAACCGCTAGCAGAAGTGGATGTAATGAACATAGCTGGAGTAAAACATGGTGGCGCATAGGTTTTTTATTACGGGTACCGATACCGATGTCGGTAAAACGCTGGTGGCGACAGCGCTGGTGGTGGCGGCTAATAAACGTGGTCTTAGTACCTTGGCGGTCAAGCCGGTGGCGGCGGGTTGTGAGCAAACCGAAGACGGTTTGCGCAATGAAGATGCTCTACTGCTACAGCAAACTATGTCGCTGCCGTTGAGCTACGAACAAGTTAACCCCGTGGCGTTAGCGCCGGCTATTGCCCCGCATATTGCCGCTGAACAGATGGGAAAGCGCCTTAGGGTGTCGCAGTTGGCGGGCTATTGTCGCGGCACCTTAATGCAGCGGGCCGATTTTGCCGTAGTGGAAGGCGCTGGGGGTTGGCGGGTGCCTTTAAAT
Organism: Oceanicoccus sp.; assembly: GCA_051277205.1. Taxonomy (GTDB): domain Bacteria; phylum Pseudomonadota; class Gammaproteobacteria; order Pseudomonadales; family Dasaniaceae; genus Oceanicoccus. The sequence continues at coordinate 5,352 of JBNMPW010000075.1, forward strand.
CATCGCGAAACCCTGGCTGACTTGGCGCAAGAACTACAGTTACCGGTCATCTTAGTGGTGGGCGTAAAGCTCGGTTGTATTAATCATGCATTGCTGACCGCCGAGGCGATTGCTGCCGATGGTTTAACGCTTGTGGGTTGGGTCGCCAACCAGTTAGATGAGGCGATGCCTTGTTATGAAGAAAATCTACTAACCTTAAACTCATTAATCCGTGCCCCTTGCCTGGGCGTCATACCGCGGCTGTTAGCCCCAAACGCGATTAACGCTGCCGGCTATCTGAACTTGGATTTGGTTATAAGCTCTTAATATTGATAGCAAAACCATCTAGTTTTTGGGTAATGTTAGCAGTCATAGAGATGGTAATTTAGGTAATTATTTGCTTAAATAATAAGCACTAGGAGCGTAATTTTTACTAATTACGGTGCTCAAGTTGATAGGACGGTCACATTCTGACAATTGCACTCGGCACTATGGCTGTTAAGCAGGCTAAATCGTCTATTATGTAACCATCAATGTAGTTATCATTATTGGGATATTAGAATGGTTGATTCGGTTCTTTCGTCAGGTTTACAAGGTATACAGGCAGGTATCGGTCAAGCGCGCCAAGCGGCGCAGGACATTGCCGATGCTACGGTAGCCCCCACTTCTAACGATGCCACAGGGCCGGCAAGCAAAGACCCTGTGCGTGCAATCGCTGAAGCGGCGGTAGCGCTTAGAGTCAGCGAGCAGCAAGTACAGGCCTCAGCCGCGGTGGTAAAAACCGCCGATGAAGTGCTCGGTACTATACTCGATACTAAAGCCTAAAGCGTTTAACCATCATTATTATTTTACCGATATAAGTGCAACAGGGTCATAGAGTTAGAGCACGGAATGAATAACATTGGAGTCAGTACATCGGCATATGCCAGCGTCGCTGTCCCCCTTAGTTCGGTGGCCAAGCTAGCAATTGGACTCGAAACAGCCGACGCCAAAGACGAGGTGTTGGCACCCATCGAAGAGTCCCCTAATGGTTCTGCTGCATTTGATGGTCAAGCTGATGGAGCTAACCCCAGCAGCGTTAATGACTCAGAAAGACAACAAGAAGCCCAGCTTGCCGAGCGCAAAGAGCAGCAACAGCAGCAAGCTGATCAAGTACAAATTCGTGAATTAGCGGCCCGTGATCGTGAAGTGCGTGCGCACGAACAAGCCCATGCGGCGGTGGGTGGTCAGTATGCGGGTTCCCCAAGTTATAGCTTTCAACGCGGCCCCGACGGCGTTAACTACGCAGTGGGAGGCGAAGTAGCCATTTCTTTACCAGGCGGTGTTGAAGACGACCCGCGCGGCGCTATTGTGGCTGCTCAGCAGGTCCGTAGTGCTGCCCTAGCACCGGCCAACCCTTCTAGCGCAGACCGCAGAATTGCGGCGGCGGCGACCCAAATTGTGCTCAGCGCTAAAATGGTTATCGTGCAGCAGCAAGTCGAAAAGCAAGCCGAGCTCAAGCAACAGCGGCTTGAAGAGCAAAAAGAGCAGCAGCCAGTTGAGAGTGAGCCGCAACAAGCTCAAAACGTCGAAAACAGTAATTCCCCTCGCGGTCAGCAACTGGCTTCTTTCGATCAGGTGCAGCGCGAGCCCAATCTAGGCTCAGTATTGGATCAATTGGCTTAAACCAGCGGCCACCTAAGTCTACCCCCACCTCCCTACTAATTTTTCTGCTATTTTAACAATCAAATTGCTTTATATTTAACTTTGGGGTGCCAGTAGCATGCACTTTTTGCGATAATCTAAGCACAGTAAAATCGGAGGTGAAGTCATGTCTAACGACAATAAATTATATCCAGAAGATCAGGCCAAGGTAGATGAGTTTCTCAGCAAAGGGGTTAACTCGGTTGAGCGTAAACCGTTCAGGCCTTTGCATTTGCTATTGATCTTATTTGTGGCCGTGACTTCTATCAGCGTATTAAGTCTATGGGTGGCGGGGATAGCTGGCGTTGGATAATTTTTTTGATGCCGTCTCAGCTAACAGTAAGGGTTATTAGCCTGAGTAGTTATACCAATATTTTTTTTAATACGTTGAAGTTCTATCTGCAATCGTTCATTCTACTTTTAATGACCAGCCTTTAGCTTTAGCATGGGTTAAAGATAGCATTCAATGTGCCGATATCTATGTTAGCGCATAGTTTCAACAACAGCATCGAGAATAGAACATGCTTTCATCTCTGATGGGCCGATTTAAACACGCTACGACACCGCCACAGCCTGTTGATCTGGGCTTAAATCACAGCTATGTGAAATTACACCAAGCGCAGCGCAACCGCAGTTTTATTGAGGTAATAGTAGAAGGTGATGATGTTGTTTACCAGAGTATGGTGCTTGGGCTTGATCCACAAGAACGAACAATACTGATTGATGAGCTATTTCCCACCGGCTTTGTCGGTATGCCCGGGCAAAAAATTCAGCTCAGCATCCGCCAGCAGCGGGGCAGTAAACTTAAATTTGAAAGCTGTATTTTAGAGCAGCATCAGCATGATGGCGCGCCAATTTATGTACTTGAGATGCCTGCTGATGTTGAGACCGACCAGCGCAGAAGCGCTTACCGTTTACCTATAGGTCATCGGCTGAAAGTAAGCTCGCGGTTTGTCGGCCCTGATCGGCAGGCCTTTAAAGGTCGGGTACGGAATGTATCCAGTACTGGCGTGTCCTTAGAAGTTGTCGTCGATAATGACGATCAGTTTAGCTACAACGACCGCTTACGGCACCTGACCTTTGATTTCGCCGGCCTTAACATTGATTGCGGGGTCACTGTGCGCAGTGTTGAAGTTGATGAATCTGAGCTCAACAAAGTGGTGATCGGCGCTGAGTTTGTCGACCTGCCGGCATTGGATCAGCGAGTATTGGAACGCTCTATAATGCGTGCTCAGCGTGAGCGCTTACGCCATTTGGGCCAGCTAGAGTCGCAGCTGGCGAGTGTCTAAAGTTAATTCTTAAAAACGATAGCGGCCGGTTGCTACCATCAAGTGCGGCGCTGCTACCTTCACCAATCTATAGCCCATGTGGCAGCTATTACCCTCCAATATTTAACGACGCTTCTTTATCAATTAGGTGGTTAGTCAAGGGGCTGATATCTCAGCCATGAATGTTCGAACGCAAACCCAGAAAACATCCACAATGCTCTAGACGCTACTATCCTCAATGTCATTGAGATCATTGGCGCCACCGTTTGTTAGATTTGTAGCCAATCCGGTACTGGTAGCTTCATACGTTTTAGAAACGCGGGATTGAACAACTTGCTTTGATAGCGATAACCGTAATCACAGAGGATGGTGACGATGGTGTTGCCAGGGCCCATTTCTTTCGCCATGGCCACTGCGCCGGCAATATTAATAGCGGAGGATCCACCTAAACACAGACCTTCATTTTTCAGCAGTTTGAAGATGAGAGGCAGTGCGTCTTCATCAGCAACCTGAAATGCCATATCGATCAGCGCTTCGCGGATATTGTCGGTGATAATGCTGATGCCAATACCTTCGGCAATGGAGCGGCCTTCGGACTTCAGCTCACCGTGTGTGAAATGGTTATATAGCGCCGAGCCCATTGGGTCGGCAACGCCAATTTTGATATCACTGTTATGGGATTTGAGTGCTCTGCTGACGCCGGCTATTGTACCGCCGGTCCCCACCGAACAAATAAAGCCATCGAGCTTGCCATCGGTTTGCTGCCAGATCTCTTCGCCGGTGGTGCGTTTATGAATATCCATATTGGCAAGATTATTAAACTGTCCTGCCCAGATGGCGCCATTGGCTTCTTTGGTCGCCAGTTTTTCGGCTAAGCGTTGGGCTTGATGCACATAGTGATTGGGGTCGGCATAGCTGGTGGCTTTTACAAGGCGTAAATCGGCGCCATACAAGTCCAATAGTTCGATTTTCTCTTTGCTCTGGGTTTGTGGCATTACCACCACGCTTTTATAACCCAAAGCATTAGCGATCAGGGTGAGGCCGATACCGGTATTGCCGGCGGTACCTTCGACAATGGTGCCACCGGGTTGCAGCTCGCCCTTGGCTTCAGCGTCGCGAATAATGCCCAGTGCAGTGCGATCCTTGACCGAGCCACCGGGGTTAAGAAATTCAGCTTTACCGTAAATATCGCAACCTGTTAATGCCGACACCTCCTTGAGATACACCAAAGGTGTATTGCCAATCATATCGATCAGGGAGTGTTGTGCGGTCATAGCGGATCCTTGGCTCACGCGGGTCAGGATTGATGGCGTGGTTATGAGGTTAATAGTACCGAGCTAGGTGCTAAGTCGCAATCGACAGTGTGGGGTTGCCTCTTTATTTATGTGAGGCCACGCCCTTTCATGGGGCTGGCAGCACAGGCTGTCACACTTTATTTCTACTGGCGGTATGAACGGAAACAGCTAAGTGGTTTCTTATGTATTTTCAAAGGGCGTGGCCTCATATAAATTAAGTGCCAACCAATGAGGATATATAGAAAGCCGCCTAGCAGGTAGGATGGCAACAATATTTAACTATGATCAAAACTCACTGCTGTTTTTTCCAGCACCCCATAATGTCACTAGCGCTGGCGCTCCAGATTTTTGGTTGATTACTGAGGTAGTCCAGCACCTGCTCCAGCTTAGCAATTCGATGCGGTTGGCCCAGCAACCAAGGATGGATGTTGAGCGCTAAAATGCGACCACCTTGTTGCTCGGCCTCGGCCAGTAAAAAATCAGCGGCATCACAAATTTGTTCGACCCAGGAAGCTTCTGAGTGTTGATTATTTTGAATCACATAACGGTCTTCTAGCTCGGTTGATAAGGGCATGGCGATCAGTTGACCATTTTTGGTATTAAAGCCGTAGGGCATATCATCATTAACCCAATCGCAAAAATACTCAATACCACTGGCGGCTAATAAATCGGGAGTGTTAGCGGATTCATTTTTAGCCGGAGATATCCAGCCACGAATATCTTGGCCGCTGAGATCGCGCAGACCATCAACGGCTTTCTTCACCAACTCCACTTCTTCGCCTTCATCTTGGCCACCATAATGAAGCGCGTCCATATGGTAGCCGTGGCAAAGTATTTCATCACCGCGCTCTTTTAGGACATTTAATAAATAGGGTAGTCGTTCTGCCAGTCGTGTATTCATCGCGAAAGTCGGGGTGATGTTATAGCGATCAAAAGCTTTTAGAAAACGAAAAATACCGACGCGGTTACCGTAGTCACGCAGACTGTAATGACGCAAGTCCGGGTAGGGCATGGTCATGCCGCCAGGGACTTTGAAAGGAACCCCTTTTTGGTCAAGCGGGAAATATTGCATACCGACGTTGACCCATAGCGCCAGTGTTTTTCCGTTAGGCCATTGCACAGCTTTGCGATCAGTGAGCATCGACCATTCATAGCGGTCGTGGTCCATGCCATAAGAACGATGAGGGTAGTCGAAATATTCTTTATCTAAACTCATGATCAGGCCCCGCCGTTTTTATGGCTGATATCAGTAAGCGCATCGTCATAATAATTTTTAATATAATATTCAGCAATTTCGCGGCCAGTTGTTACCCAAATATCATCGTGGCTAGTGATGTATTCCAGTGCTTCTTCAAAGGCTTTTAATCGGTGCGGGCAGCTCACCTGATAGTTGTGGGTAGGGATGCACATGATGGTGCCAGACTCGTCACCTTCTTGGTAGAGGCGGTCAAAGTTATCTTTAATCTGTTGACCATAGCGGCGTGGTTCAATTTTATTCACGACATAGGCAATAGTGTCATTCATCTCTAGCGAATAAGGGACAGAAACAAACTTTTTATTGCTGCGTAAATTAATCGGCGTTGGCTGATCGTCATGGAATAAATCACAGGTATAGATGCCGCCTTGATCACCAAACAATTCAGTACCAACCTCGGCAAATAAATCCAGGGTTACTTCTGAATGCGATAGCGCCGAGGCTAAATAACCGGCGCATTTTTGCCCAGTGTGTTTATAAATAGTCTCCATTGAATCTTTTATTACATCGCGTTCTTGTTGTTCATTCATACCATAGGTATAACGGGTGTTATAGATGCCGTGGCTAAAAAACTCCCAGTTGCGCTCTTTGCACATTTCAATAATTTCAGGGTGGTGATCGCATAACGCTGTTGATAAAGAAATAGAACCGCGTACCCCGTACTTTTCTAACACCTCCATTTGACGGACATGACCAACGCGGTTGCCATAATCGCGAATGGTATAGCCGGGTAAAGCCGGTGATGGTTGAGGCCACGCTTTTCGCGCTGGGTTAGGCGGTGGATCGAGTTCATAGTACTCAATATTAGGCGCCACCCAAAAAGCCATTTTTGCGCCGTTGGGCCATTTTATTTTCGGACGGTTTTCATAGGGCCAGTAGTCGTAAAAGCCGGGATCTTCTTTCATGGTTCTCATCTCTGCCTGATGACGTGATGTCTAGTTTAAGATGCTATTTTGTTATTTAATATTGGCCACTTAATACTGAGCTGCTTATTACTTAGTTATTGATTTCTGGGTAAGCAACCCGTCCAGCCAGGTGTTTACTTCTCTGGTTTTTAATACATCGCAATATTTTAATGATAAGTCGGTGAGGTTAGCATAGTGATAGCTTTCGTGTTTATCGGCAACACATTCTTCTGGCACGATAGTACGATAACCACGGGATAAAGAATCAACTCCGGTGGCGCGAATGCAGCCAGAAGTGGAGCCGCCGGTTAAAATAATTGTGTCGACTTTATGCCAAACGCAGAGCGATTGCAGCTGGGTTTCAAAAAAAGCCGAGGGCATTTTTTTCAGGTAGATGACGTCTTTCACTTTATCGATTTCTAGGCGGTCATCGAACTCTGAACGCTGGGAATCAAATTTAATATTTTGTAGGCTGTCGGGGGTGTCAGTGCGAGTGCCCCAGATACCGGCATCTTCGCCGGAATCCATATAAGCAACTTGGGTCCAAACCACAGGCCAGCCTAATTCGCGAAAGCGTTTCGCGAGGCCGTTGATGTGCTCCATTTGCAAGGGGTCGGTTTCATAGGCGGTTTTAAACAGGTCGGTGCGAGTGTAGGCTTTTTGTGGGTCGATATTGACCAGTATAGCTTTTTCACCAAAGCCAAATTTTTTGCGAGCCGGATTAGCCTGAACTTCTAGGAAAATCTCTTTGGCGGTTTTGGTGGTGGTTTCCATGGTGTTGCTCCTGGTGCGGGCGCGTACGTAGGCAAGACTGTCTAGAAGCCTTGCGGTTGTCGCTACATTATTTGATATATAGGTATAGCATTATACCAAGAATGGTCGATTGAATCAGCCCTACAGCACCATCAATCTGCATATGAGTGTGTTTTGTAAGGGCGAAGGGTGTTTTTTACATGCTCAATGTCACGCTAGCGATGGCTTCGGCCTTGAATTGCGCTTGGCATAGCAGTAGTCGTTTGTTATCAACTCCTCGATCTAGCAGTGCCCGTTTGACGGCTTTGGAACGGACCTCGGCCAGCGCCAGTAGGCGTTCATCAGTTGCGGCTTCCGTCTTTTGTAGGGCTTGTTGATCGGCGGAATTGGCATAGCCGCAGAGGCTGAGTTCGATATTGTCGCGCTCGGCCAGTAGCGTTACCAGCTTGCCGATGTAGTCACCTTGCTCGGCGCTGAGTTCACTGTTGGCCGGGCTAAATGTTACCGCTTGCAGTTCAACTTTTGCCATTTGTTTACCAACGGTTTCGGCGGCGATCAAAATGGCTCCGTAGGGTTGTAGCATATATTTCAGGTAGTTAGTGGTGCCACTCAATAAGGCGTTGCTGAGCGCGTCACCAATAACGTCATTGACGCCGATGCCAGGTTCATCAAGTCGGCCCTTGATCGGTACATCTAATTCGATATTGTCATCGTTATCACGCAACACATTCAGCGACATATCCAGCGGAATGTTAATTTGCCGTTCCATCGGTTGCGCTTTTTTTGGGTCCGCGCTTTGCAGCCGAAGTTTATTGAGGGTGACTTTATTAGTGGCGTAGATCAGTTCCTGTGCGATATTAATTGTAAAGTCATGATGAAGTTGGCCTTGGGTCAAACTGTAACCGGCCAGCGCTTCTGTGTAGGGTGAAAACGCGCGCAGATCAATACCGTCCAATTGGCCTTTGGCGTTGAGGCCGATCTGTTCAGCAAAAGGTTTGACTGTAGCGTCGATATTAATTGTTGAAAATTCATTGAGTGATGCCTGCAATGACAAATTAAAAGGTTGGTTAGCATCGCTGCTATCAAGCTGTTGAATCTTTAGTTTTTCTATTTGTAGGGTGTAGTTTAGCGGGGCTGTAAAACGCTGATCACTAAATTGGATTTGACTATCGCCATCTAATAAAAATTCGTCGATGGAAAAATAAAAGGGCTGTTGTTCGGCGGTTGGTTGGTCAGTGCTTGCAGGGTTAGTTTCATCGGCCGACGCTGTTGAGTCAGTTGTTTGCGCATCGACCTGTGCTTGTTGTTCGCCGGCAATGGTGCTGTTGATGGTTTTGAGTAGGCCGTCTATGACCAGTTCGCCATCAGCGGTGAGGATGCTATGGTATTTGGCATCAGTAATATGCATGTGGCTAATAGCCAGCGTATTGTTAGCAAAGCGAGTGGTACCTAACTTCACCATCCCGTTTTGCAGTTTGCTGGTTTCGTCGCCATCTATTTGCAGTGCGGCGACCTTTCGTAACTCAAGGCTGGCAAAACTTA
>JBNMPW010000076.1:0-13933 GCA_051277205.1 Oceanicoccus sp.
CTGAATGCAGACCAAAAAGCGAGATAGCAACGGCAACGGCTAATTCAAAAAAATTACTGGTGCCTATTAATGCGGCTGGTGCGGCTATATTGTGTGCTAGCTTTAGCCGCTTAGCCATAAAGTAGGCGATAAAGAAAATACCATAACTTTGGATAATTAAGGGTATGGCGATTAACACAATACTCTGTGGCTGGCTGATAATGGTTTCTGCTTGAAAGCCAAATAACAGCGCAACCGTTGCCAGCAAGCCAATAATTGATAAGGGTTTTAAGTGACCAACAAAAGAGTTGATGTGGCCATGTAAGTATTTTCTTGTTAATAAACCGGCTATTAATGGCAGCACTACGTAGAGCAGTACTGACAGAAGTAAGGTCTCCCAAGGTACGATGATATCGGACATACCCAATAGCAAAGCGGTTAGTGGTGCAAAAGCAAATATCATAATGATGTCATTTAGCGAAACCTGCACCAAGGTATAGTTGGGGTCGCCTTTGGTTAGCTGGCTCCAGACAAATACCATCGCAGTGCAGGGCGCAACACCGAGTAGAATCATGCCGGCAATGTATTCTTTGGCGGTTTCAGCGGCGACCAAATCGGCAAAAATAACATTGAAGAACAGCCAGCCAAGTGCGGCCATACTAAAGGGTTTGATCAGCCAGTTAATGACGAAGGTCAGTATCAAACCTTTGGGTTTTTTACGAATATCTTTGATTGAAGAAAAATCTATCTGAATCATCATTGGGTAGATCATCAGCCAGATAAGTACGGCAATTAACAGATTTACATGGGCATATTCCCAACTGGCTATTAACGTAAAAAAGGCAGGAAACAGGTTGCCAAGGATAACGCCGGCTAAAATACACAAGCCAACCCAATAGCTAAGATAACGTTCAAATACCCCCATTACAGTTTTTCAACCTCAGCAAAAATAGCGGCGAGACTTTGCGCTTTTGTGTGTTGTATATCGAGGTCAATTAATTTCAGAATGCGGGTTTTTAGTGTTGCTATTGTGCTATTAAAAGCATTTGCGACGTCATTCTCTGTGCCATCCAAGCGAGAAGGGTCAGCAAGCCCCCAATGGACTCTTAAGGAGTTTCCAAACCAGGCCGGGCAGGGCTCTCCGGCGGCAGAATCGCAGACCGTAATCACAACATCGGGCTGCCAGCTCTCATGTTCATCCCATGATTGGCTACATAGACCGGCGGTTGAAATGCTCGCTTGCGTCAAGTATTTAAGTGAAAGTGGATGTACTTCTCCCACCGGTTGGCTACCGGCAGATTTTGCCGTCAGGATGCCTGTTCCATAGGCGTTTGTAATGGCCTCAGCCAAAATACTGCGGCAACGGTTATGGGTACAAATAAATAATAGTTTCATTGATTATCCTAGCAGCAATTACTCTTTCGCAGCGGGCGATCGCCCATGTCACATAACCTGCGGGTGAAGGGGTGAATAAGTTTTTCATTATCTTTGAGGGTTATATCGATAACTTTAGCGGCCCAGCCAGGCAGGGATGGATTTATTTGGTAGTAAATCCACTGGCCTTCGCGCCTGTCTTGCAGCAAGCCACACTCTCGCAGTTGCGCGAGGTGGCGTGAGATTTTGGGTTGGCTAACTTGCAGTGCCTCGGTTAATTCGCAAACACAAAGCTCTTGCTCTGCATGGATCAATAGAACAGCACTCAAGCGAGTTTCGTCAGCAAGGCATTTGTAAAACTGTAGTGCGTGTATATTCATATATGGGTAATCATATATGCGTTTTTCCGTATATTCAATGCTTGATTAATGTCTGTTATCAAATGTCGCTATTATTAGCCCTAATCATTAGGGCAATAGCAGGTTTCGTGGCAGTTACCACGCGCAGTAAAGCCTAAGCTATCATGTAAGCTTTTATTCTTACGCTATTGTTTTGTTCAGGGCTTTCTTTGTGGGCTTATATATCTATATATCATTAATTATTAGGTGATTATCCTGATATTTTTAAAATACATGGGTTTTTAACTAAGTTGCTTCTGCGGCTGACATTTTGTCTGTAATCTGTTGCGATAATCGGTAATAATCGCTTATTTATAGCCACTGAGGCTGTTCTATAAGGCCGCTTATGGCCCTGCCCATCGTCTATATATTGGCAGCAAACAGCACAATTAGGAGCAAACACATAATGGCTGATGATTTATCACCGCTGGCATTACGCCATCTAATTCGTAGCGGCGAGCATACCGGTAATACCTCCGGTTATGGTCAAGGTTTTGTGCAGTGTAATCTGGTGATGTTGCCTAAAGATTGGGCTGATGATTTTTTAAAGTTCTGTCAGTTAAACCCAAAGCCATGTCCGATAGTTGCGATGTCTGAGCAGCCCGGAGATGTCGGTTTGCCATCTGTCTGTGAAGATTTGGATATCCGCACCGATGTATCAAACTATCGAATTTTTCGCGATGGTGTGATGACTGAAGAAGTCGATGATATTAGCCCGTACTGGCGCGATGACTTGGTGGTGTTTGCGCTGGGCTGTTCTTTTTCTTTTGAAGAAGCATTGATTGCCGATGGTTTGGATGTGCGTAATGTCAGTGAGCACAAAAACGTACCAATGTATCGCACCAATATTGATTGCCGGCCTGCCGGTCGCTTTAAGGGCAAAATGGTGGTTAGCATGCGGCCATTTTTAGCAGCGGATGCGATTCGTGCTACTCAGATTTGCAGTCGCTTTCCGTCAGTACACGGTGCGCCGATTCATTTGGGTGATCCATCACTGATCGGTATTGAAGATATTAATCGCACCGATTTCGGCGATGCGGTGACTATTAAAGAAAATGAAATTCCGGTGTTTTGGGCTTGCGGTGTTACCCCGCAAGTTGTGTTAGAGAAGGCTAAGCCGCCATTTTGTATTACCCATAGCCCAGGCTGTATGTTGGTCACCGATGTGCCTAACAGTAAACTGGCGGTCATGTAATCACGTCTTAATGAAGAGAGAGTAACGAATGAGTTTGAAACTGAACTGCGATTTGGGCGAAAGTTTTGGCGCTTGGACGATGGGTATGGATGAGGCGGTGATGCCGTTTATTGATCAGGCAAATATCGCTTGTGGCTTTCATGCTGGCGATCCATTGGTGATGAAAAAAACCTTGGCCCTTGCTGAGAAATATCAACTCGCGATTGGTGCACATCCAAGTTATCAAGATTTAACCGGCTTTGGCCGGCGCAGTATGAATTATAGCGCCGCTGAAATTGTTGCCGCCATGCATTATCAAATAGCCGCGCTCGATGGCTTGGCAGCCAGCGACGGTTTGCAACTGACTTATGTGAAACCACATGGCGCGCTTTATAACGACATGATGGCGAAATCTACTGTGCGCGCCGCTATTATGCAGTCGATTGCCAGCTACCATCGGCCGTTGGTTTTAATGTTGCAGGCTAGCGCAAACGCAGAGCAGCATCGTCAAGAAGCGGCAGAGGCGGGTATTAGTCTGTCATTCGAGGCTTTTGCCGACCGTTGTTATGACGACGATGGCAGCTTATTAGCGCGCAGCAAAACCGGCGCGGTTCACAACAAAGAGAAAATGTTAGCGCAGGTCAAACAACTCTGTGAGAAGGGTAGCGTAACAACTGTGAGCGGTAATGAACTGCCATTGGTGGCTGATACCCTGTGTGTGCATGGCGATAATATAGCGGGCGTGCAAGCCATTGAAGCGATCAGGGAGATTGTTGGTTGATGAGCGAATGGCCGCGGGTTCATGTCGCCGGTGAAGCGGCATTAATTGTTTATTTTGGTGAGCAAACCAGTGTTGAAGTTTCGGCGCAGGTGCAGGCTGGGGCGCAACAGTTGCGCACTGCGTTGGCTGATAGGCTGGTCGATTTGGTGCCTTCTTATGCCTCTTTATTGGTAATTTATAACCCCTTGCTACTAAACCACCTCGACGCTTTAAAGCAGGTACGAGAGGCTTTACAAAACGCTAACGATACGCAAACGCAAGAGGGGCAGGTAGTTACGTTGCCAGTTTATTACAGCGAGCAAAGTGGACCTGATTTAGCGGCGCTGGCAAAACGTGCCGAGCTCAGCGTTGAGCAAGTGATTGAAATTCATCAACAGCAGGAATATCGCGTTTACGCGATTGGCTTTGCGCCAGGCTTTGCTTATCTGGGTGAAGTTGATGAGCGGATTGCCGCACCACGTTTGCAAACACCAAGACAAAAAGTACCGGTGGGTGCAGTGGGTATTGCCGATCGACAAACAGCGGTTTATCCAGCTCAGTCGCCGGGCGGTTGGAATTTAATTGGTCGTTGCCCGCAGCGTATGTTCGACCCTGCAGCTACTCCGACCATGCCGGTGCAAGTGGGTGATCGGGTGCGCTTTAGAGCTATTGATCAGCAAGAGTATTTAACGCTGGGTGGAGATTTATGAGCGGCTTTCGGGTGCGTCTACCGGGCATGTTGAGTCTGATACAAGACGCAGGTCGCTTTGGTTTTCACGGTATTGGTTTAACTACCGGCGGCCCAATGGATGCCTTGGCCTTTCGTTGGGCAAATCGTCTACTGGGCAATGATATCGCTGCAACAATGCTTGAAGTGACCATTGGTGGTTTGGAATTAGAGGCCGAAGTTGCAACCCAGCTAGTGGTTACCGGCGCAGATATTGCACTGACAATTAATGGTCAGCCGCGAGCAACATGGCAGACCCATAGCATTAAGGCGGGAGATACTATCGCGCTGGGCTTTACCACGGCAGGCAGTCGAGTATATCTGGCGGTGGCCGGTGGCTTTCAAGTTACTCCGCAGTTTGGCAGTACGGCCACAGTTGTGCGTGAATCGGTCGGTGGTTTGGCGGGCAGTGCGTTAGTCGAAGGTGATTTTTTAAGCTGCGCTGAAGTTAACAGTAAGCAGAATAGACGATTGGCCGAATTTGATCGTCCGCGTTATGACAGCGATATTGAAGTGCGTGTTATACCCAGTTATCAACAAAAACATTTTGATGATTTGCAGCAGCTGCGATTTTTTAATAGCGAATATACTGTTTCTCAGCGCTGTGATCGCATGGGTTATCGTTTAGAAGGTGCCGAGGTAAGCAGTGATATTGATGGTATTTTGTCAGAAGGTATTTGCTATGGCGCAATTCAGGTTCCCGCTGATGGTCAGCCTATCGTGTTGCTAAACGATCGCCAGACCATCGGTGGTTACCCAAAAATTGGATCGGCTTTGTCGATGGATGCGGCACGTTTGGCGCAATTAGCGAAGGGCGGCAAGGTTCACTTCCGGGCCATTAGCCCCTATTGTGCGCACAATGAACTATTGCTGGCAGAAAATCGTTTTGCGGCCACAGAAATTGAACCATGTTAGTTTTTAGCCGCCGGGGGTGCACTGAGTGAATAATGCAAGCGACTTAGTGTTGAGTCGCCAGATAGAGGATTTGTTAGTCTCGCGCAATTTGCGCGGCATGCAGACAGTACAGTCGGCTTTAGAGCCGGGCTATTTTTTGCGTGCAGCTACGATGCTACGCGACTGCAAGGGGACGGTGTTAATCGGTACTGGTTTTCCGGTAGCAGATACTTTTGAAACCGATGGTCCGGTTGGCGCTATTGCGTTATACGAATGTTTGGAGCAACAGGGTGCTAACCCGATACTGGTCTGTGGCGACCCGTTGGCATCAGCCATTGCCGCCGATTATCAAGTCTATGAAATCGGTGTTGGAGCCTTAGAGCATGCGGCAGAAGAGACACGGCTTGCCTTAGCCGATTTGCGGCCCGAAGTGATTATTTCTATCGAGCGTCCCGGGTTATCTGAGTGCGATCATTATTTTAATATACGCGGCGAAGATATTACTGCTCGTTGCGCTTGTTTTGATTATTTTTTGCGATTAGCTAATTGCCCAACTATCGCGATCGGTGATGGCGGTAATGAAATTGGAATGGGTAATATTCGCGAAGCAATAGCACAGTTAGATATTGTGCCTGCGGTTACCTGCTGCGATGAATTGTTACTGGCCGATGTGTCGAATTGGGCGGCTCACGGCATTATTACGCTGCTGTCAAAATGGCAGGGCGAAGATTTATTGGCAGTCATCGATACTCAAAAGACTCTGCAATATCTCTCTCATCGCGGTAGCGTCGACGGCGTTACCCGTGAAAATACATTAACCGAAGACAGTCTGCCCGCCAGCGACGGTCAGCAACTTATAGATCAGCTGCGCGCTTTAATTGGCTTTAATACCGGCGGCTAAATTTTTTAAACGTGAATAAATGTGGGCATGACTATGACAATCGTATATTTAAATGGCGAATATTTGCCGATGGAGCAAGCAAAAATATCTCCAATGGATCGCGGATTTTTATTTGGAGATGGTATTTATGAAGTGATCCCATCTTACGATACTGAACTTGTTGGTTTTGGTCCGCATATTGATCGTATGCAGAATGGTTTGGCGGAGATTGGTCTTGTCTTAGATTGGGGGCATGAGCAGTGGCGCGATATCTGCGATCAACTGATTGCAAAAAATGACGGGCCTAATCTCGGTATTTATTTACATGTTAGTCGCGGTGCCGATACCAAGCGTTTCCATGCTTACCCAGTAGGTGTTGCGCCGACAGTTTATGCCTATGCCTTTGAGATTGCAGCAGCGCCGGTTGCCGATCGCAGTCGAGCCAAAGGCTATCGTGTATCAACTACACAAGATCTTCGCTGGCAGCGATGCCAGATTAAATCGACCTCCTTATTGGGTAATGTAATGCATTTTCAACACGGTCATGCACAAGGCAGTAATGAAACTATCCTCTACAATGCCAACAATGAATTGACTGAAGCCAGTGCTTGTAATGTTTTTATCGTTAAGCATGGGGCTGTGATTACGCCGCCATTGGATAATCAACTTTTGCCGGGTATTACCCGCTTAATGGTGTTGGATATATTACGTAAAGACGGTTCTATTCCGGTTGAAGAGCGTGTGGTTACCCTGCAAGAAATGCGCGATGCAGATGAGGTTTGGGTGACCAGTTCTAGCAAAGAGATTGCCGCGGTGACTGAGATGGATGGTCAGCCTGTCGGTGATGGTAGTGTTGGCCCCGTGTGGCAGGCCGCGCAAACTTTATATTCTGCGAATAAGTGTAACTACTAATGGCAAGACCTGCGCAAGCGATCATCGATTTAGCAGCACTGCGGCACAATTATCAATTGGCGCAACGCTTATCCGTAGACGCTGTTAATGGCGGTCAGGTCATGCCTATAGTCAAAGCCAATGCTTATGGCCATGGTGCAATTGCTATAGCAAAAGCGTTAGAACCGCTAGCACCTGCGCTGGGAGTCGCTTGTATTGAAGAGGCGCTGGAGTTGCGGCAAGCTGGTATTACTTGCCCAATTTTATTGCTGGAAGGTATTTTTAGCGCCGAAGAAGTGCTGATAGCCTGCGAGCATAATTTTTGGTTAATGTTGGAAAATCAATTTCAACTAGATGCTATTTTAAGCGCTGACTTGCTTAGCCCTTTGCAGGTATGGCTAAAAATCGATACCGGTATGCATCGATTGGGTATATTGCCGGAACAAACCCATTCTTATTATCAGCAATTGCAGGCCAGTCCCAATGTGGCAGATAGCATTGTAGTAGCCACGCACTTGGCCAGTAGTGATGACTTAAGTAGTGATTTTACCGCGGGTCAGTTAGCTGTGTTTCGCCAGGCAACAACGAGTATCAAAGCACCGATCAGTTTGGCAAATTCTCCAGGTTTATTAGGGTGGCCAGAAACTCGCGGTGATTGGAACCGGCCAGGCTTTATGCTCTATGGCAATAGCCCTTTCAGTGTCCCGCAACACAATGCCGATCAATTACAGCCGGTGATGACTTTAAAATCGGCGATTATTAGTCTGCGTGAATTGGCAATTGGCGAAAGTGTTGGTTATAGCAATAGTTGGCAGACACGACGTCGATCGCTAATTGCGACAGTGGCGATGGGATATGGTGATGGTTATCCTCGGCAGGCACCCAGTGGCACGCCGGTGTTGGTTAATGGTCAGCGGGTGCCATTAGTTGGTCGGGTGTCGATGGATATGATTACTGTCGATGTAACTGATATCGCGCCAGTGCAATTGGGCGATGAAGTGATTCTTTGGGGAGCAGAGTTAACGGCTAATGAAATTGCAGGCTTTGTAGGTACGATTGGCTATGAGGTCTTAACGCGGATGCCGCTGCGCACGCCGCGGGTCTATATTAATGAGTAGTAATAGCCACTAGTCATTAGCTCGTTTTCAGGGCGATGATGGTTTATTGATTGCCGTCTTTTTCTTCTTGAATGCGCTGGTAAATTTCTTCGCGGTGAACTTCAACGTCGCGTGGTGCTTGGATACCGATACGTACCTGATTTCCTTTTACTTCCAATACTGTAAGTTTAACTTCGTCGCCAATGACGATTGTCTCACCAATACGGCGGGTAAGAATTAGCATTGTTTCCTCCTGATGTTGCCTAAACGCCTGTTTATATTTCTCATGGTTTTACTATCAGATAGTGGTGATTAAATTCGTTTAAGCGGTGGTATAGGTTTCAATTGTACAGGGTTGTAGTTGGCAAACCTTGTTAATTTTTCGTTCTTAGTCGGGTATTTATTCGCAGTATATAGCCGTAAAATATTTTTTTTTTTTTGATTGGATTAATAATGCGTGTTGTTTTGTTTAAAATCAATAGCTTAGTAATTTTTGTAAGGCTTTTAAGTGTTGTTTCTTTTTAAGGTTATATTAAATTTCTTCCTATACTTGTTTTTGGTAATAAGGCTGCTAGTTAGCTTCGACTGTTTAACTCCATGCGAAACTCGCGCATTAAGTTCTGCAGTTTCTCGGTATTGTTAGCACCTGTTCGCCATAAGATTTTCTCTACATCGCTGGCGCTCTCGAGTACGTCGTCTTCATATTTATACAATACGCTGGGACGAATTAATGGCTGCTGTTGATCGGCTGGGCTGGCGGCCAACACTTGGCTAATAGCTTGGCGCAAGCGTTGGTCAAAATTGCCAGGCTTGCCTTGTTCCCGGTAAGCTTTTTCTAAAATGGGCAGCCAACTCTGGTAATAATCGGCCAAAGTTTTGCTGTCGATGGCGGCGAGGGTGTTAATCAGCACATCCATGCGGGCAAAGTTTTTCTGGTCGGCGACATCACCCGCGCCGGATGAATCGGTGCTAAATTTATCCATTGGATAGTCCAGTGGACGATAGCGTTTTGGCAAATTGCCATCGGCAACCAGGTCAATCGCCAGTACCCATTTGCGAATTTGTTCGTCGGGTAATAACCATGTCGACAACTCGGGTGCTAAACCGGCTACTGCTAGCAATACCTGCGAGTCGCTGTCTTGGAGTTCGGCTGGTGGGCTGACAATATTGGATGGTGCTTGCATGATGACCGGCGTGCGAATTTGCTCTGTTACTTGCTTGATAGCTTGCGTTGGGTTGACCGCTTCTTGCTTACGAATGATGGGGGTACTTTCACCCGACGGCTTAATGATGGGTTTGGATTCGCCCCCGAAAACGATAAATACAATGACACTAATAATAACCAGTCCACAAAATCCTGCGGCAATAAGAGTAAATAGCTTGTTTTGCATGGGGCATCCTGTTGCATTAACGTTTAAATATTGACAATGTTTTATCGCTTTTGTTCAGAATTGCGCAAGCGTGCTTCTGCTGTAAAGGCCTGCTGTCATGGTGCCCGCATTGCTCGCTAATTTCAATTGCCGGACTTGAGTGGCGATCTTTTTGGTAATATCTGTCGTCGACTATTTGGTGTTAGCTTGGTTTTTCTTGGTGCTTTTCTCTGAGTTTATATAACTGCCTTAAATGTATTGATTTGGTGCTTGTGTCTAATTATACCGTTTTTATTGGTCGATAATCCTGTTTTTTGAAAAATATAAAGAAAATATATCGCTGGGTGTTGTCTATAATTGTTGCAAGTTTTATAGATCGCTACGGCGCAGGAGAATAATCATGTTGTTAGGTGTCCCGAAGGAAATCAAGAACCATGAATACCGCATTGGTATGACTCCAGCGGGGGTCAAAGAGTTGGTTGCTCGCGGTCATAGCGTGCTGATACAGCAAGACGGCGGCACTGCAATTGGCCTTGATGATGATGAGTATCGCAACGCTGGAGCGGAGATTGTAGTCACTGCTCAGGAGATTTTTAAGCGCGCTGATATGATTGTTAAAGTTAAAGAGCCGCAGCCAAATGAATGCCATATGCTACGTCCAGAACAAACACTCTTCACTTATCTGCATTTGGCACCAGACCCAGAACAAACGCGTTTGCTAGTGGCTTCGCTTGCCACTTGTATCGCTTATGAAACGGTTGTCGATGCTCAGGGAGGCTTGCCTCTATTAGCGCCAATGAGTGAAGTTGCCGGTCGCATGTCAATTCAAGAAGGTGCTTATTGTTTAGAAAAAGCGCAGGGTGGAAGTGGAATTTTAATGGGTGGGGTGCCCGGAGTTGCACCCGCTAATGTGCTTGTAATCGGTGGTGGTGTCGTCGGTTTAAACGCTGCGCGTATCGCGATAGGGATGGGTGCAAAAGTCACTATTGTTGACCGTTCTTTGGCCCGTTTAAAGCATATTGATGAGCTATATGGTGACCGTCTGACGACCTTGTTTTCGACCACGGATACGCTTGAAAAACAATTGATGGTGTCAGATGTAGTCATTGGCGCGGTATTAATTCCTGGTGCCGCGGCGCCGAAGTTAGTGACACGTGACATGCTCAAATTAATGAAGCCTGGTTCGGTGTTGGTTGATGTGGCTATCGACCAAGGGGGGTGTTTTGAAACCAGCAAAGCGACGACGCATGCAGACCCAACTTATGTGGTTGATGATATTATTCATTACTGTGTGGCTAATATGCCGGGTGGTGTTGCTCGTACGGCGACATTTGCGCTGACAAATGCTACATTGCCTTATATTGTTGCGCTGGCGGACAAGGGTGCCAAGCAAGCATTACAGGATGACCCATACTTAATGGAAGGTTTGAATGTACACCGGGGTATGGTGACTGTTGAGGCGGTGGCGAAAGCATTGGGGTACACCTATAACGATGCAGCTGTGGCGCTTGAGCATCAGGACTTAGCGCAGTCTGCTTAACAATTTGTTGATTTTAGGCTAGCCAATCGCATAGCCTTTTTATACGGCAGCATTGAATGAAAATTTAATGCTGCCTTTTTTATTTATGGAGAGATAAATGTCTTTGTTATTAAGTGATACTTCCCTGTTGGTAACGGGCGCTTATATAAATGGCCAATGGTTAGCGGCTGATAGTGGTGAGTTATTTGCTGTTAATAACCCCGCCAGTGGCGACTTGATTGCTGAGGTTGCCAATTGCGGTGCTGACGAAACCCGTCGCGCAATAGAAGCTGCGCAACATGCACAGCGAGGCTGGCAGCGCAAAACCGCGAAAGAACGAGCGGGTATCTTGCGTACTTGGTTCAACCTGATTATCGACAACCGCAGTGATTTGGCAAAAATTCTCACCGCTGAACAAGGTAAACCGTTAGCTGAGGCTGAGGGTGAGATTAGCTACGGCGCCAGCTTTGTTGAATGGTTTTCTGAAGAGGCTAAACGGGTTTACGGCGACACAATTCCGCAGCCCAGTAATGATAAAAGATTACTAGTAGTGAAGCAGTCTATCGGTGTGGTGGCGGCGATTACGCCGTGGAACTTCCCCAATGCGATGTTAACTCGCAAGCTAGCACCTGCCTTAGCGGCTGGTTGTGCCGTTGTGTGTAAGCCTGCCAATGAAACGCCATTGTCTGCCAATGCTTTGATGGTGTTGGCAGAGCGGGCGGGGGTTCCGGCGGGGGTGATCAACTTGGTGGCGGGTAAAACTATTGAAATTGGCGCTGAGTTAACCTCTAACCCGATTGTGCGCAAATTGACCTTTACTGGCTCAACGCCGGTGGGTAAAAAGTTGATGCAAGATTGTGCGTCAACGGTGAAACGCACCTCAATGGAGTTGGGTGGTAATGCGCCGTTTATTGTATTTGATGATGCCGATCTTGATGCTGCTGTTGCCGGGGCGATAGCGTCAAAATACCGCAACGCGGGCCAGACCTGTGTTTGCTCTAACCGCTTTTTGGTGCAATCTGGTGTTTATGATGCCTTTGCTGAAAAACTAACTGCGGCAGTAGCAAAGCTTAAACTGGGCGAGGGCAATGAGGCGGCTGTTGATATCGGGCCGTTGATACATCTTCGAGCTGCCAAAGCCGTTTGCTTGTTGATCGATGAGGCGGTCGCTGATGGCGCTAAAGTGTTAGTCGGCGGTGGTATTGCCAGTTTAGGTGGCAGTTTTGTGCAGCCAACGGTGCTCATTGATGCCACTGCAGATATGCGGGTTTGCCGTGAAGAGATTTTTGGCCCAGTGGCGCCATTAATTCGCTTTGAGGATGAGGCTGAGGCCATTGCGATGGCCAATGATTGTGAGGTCGGGTTGGCGGCGTATTTTTACAGTCGTGATATCGGTCGTGTTTGGCGGGTGTCAGAAGCATTGGAATATGGCATTGTTGGCATTAATGAAGGTATCGTTTCAAATGAAACAGCCCCCTTTGGTGGCATCAAAGAATCGGGTAATGGTCGAGAAGGCTCTAAATACGGCATGGATGATTATTTAGAACTTAAATACTTATGTATGGGTGGGCTTGATAGCTAGTGTTTTTTTGTTGTCTGTGTTTAAACGCCTTGCAGGGCATTTATGGCAGGGAATATAGCCGCTAAACCCTATCCAATAAATGATGCTAAAAAAGCCGTTCTCGAAGCGGTTCAACATGATAATAATAGCGGTAGAGGGCTGAAAAATGTTAATAAGAGTAATGATCAGGCGGTCGGCGTTATTTGCCCGTCGTCTTGCGGCACTTATGCTGATGCTGTTGGTGGCCGCTTGTGAATCCGATAATGAGCATTTTTGTGCCCGCTATCAATACGTCTATAACCAGCTGTTAGACGAAAGTGAAGATCTGCCGCCTTATGGCGAGATGAAGCAGCAATTACTGCAAAATATGGCTGATCCTAAAAAGGAGTATGAGCAAGCTCGATTTATGTTGTTCGTCTTAGACGACTGGTATTTCGAAATGATCCCGGTACAGGAGCCTAGTCGAGACTTTTGTATACGGATGCAGCGTTGGCAGGGCTATCCATCGTCTTAAGCTAGGGCTGAGCTGTAAGCGGCTTCGGCTGATAGATTGTCGATTGCCGCTAACCGAAAAAAACTGTTAGATTTATTCTCTCAAGCGGCTCCGAGTCATTGAGCCTGCGGGGTAACCCTGTTAAACTGGCGTCCCATCTCAGGGGGTTCGTGGGCAGTCCTATTCAACCCGTATTTATCCCCTAATCAGTGTTCTATATTTATCGACCTAGACGGCTACTGGCAACTAAGTTGATAGACCTTGAACGCTAACCTGTTTGCTGTTCAACAATGACATAAAAGAGAAAGTTTTTCATGGCGACTCGATTTATTTTCGTCACCGGCGGCGTAGTTTCGTCTCTCGGTAAAGGTATTGCTTCCGCATCTTTAGCGGCAATATTAGAAGCACGTGGCATCAGAGTCACAATGTTAAAACTGGACCCTTACATCAATGTTGACCCAGGCACGATGAGCCCGTTTCAACACGGTGAAGTTTTTGTTACCGAAGACGGTGCTGAAACTGATTTGGATCTCGGTCATTACGAACGTTTTATTCGGACCAAAATGGGTAAGCGTAATAACTTCACTACCGGTCGCGTATATGAAACAGTACTGCGCAAAGAGCGCCGTGGCGATTATCACGGAGGTACGGTGCAGGTTATCCCGCATATTACCGATGAGATAAAACGTCGTGTGATTGAAGGAGCCGGTGATGCCGATGTCGCAATTATTGAGATCGGCGGTACTATTGGTGATATCGAAGGTCTGCCATTTTTTGAATCTGCTCGGCAGCTAAAAGCTGACCTTGGGCCCAATC
>JBNMPW010000077.1:0-13920 GCA_051277205.1 Oceanicoccus sp.
CCTTTTGTCAGCGAAGTACTGGTGCTGTTTGGATTAATGTTCAGCAGTATTTTCGCAGTAACTATTTAATTAGGGCTTATTTTTTTGCTCATCTGCTAAACAAGTTGCCGCAAAATCAGTAATCACAGCATAATCAATTTTGCCATTAGCAAAACGCTGCATAGAAGCAATTGCGTAGATTTTTTTTGGTACTTTGTAATCAGCGAGTTGCTCTTTTAGGTATGTCTGTACAGCGGCTACATCTAAAGTGTCTGCCGTTAAATTAGGACCTTCAACTGCTGCGACTACCATTTTTCCAAAGCGTGGGTGCGGTAAGCCGACTAAAACGGCATCGGTGATTACAGGGTGACGGAGTAATAATTGTTCTACCTCGACGGTATAAACTTTTTCACCGCCGGTGTTAATTACACTGCTGTCACGGCCCAGTAGCTCAAGCATCCCATCGGCTCTCACGGTGCAGCGGTCACCGGTTTTTACGAAGCGCTCTTTATTTATTGTGACAAATGTCTCTGCGGTTTTTTCTGGATCATTGTAATAACCGATAGGAGAGAAACCACCCGCATAGGCAATGCCAATATCGCCGCTGCCAGCCACAATTTCATTCAATGCATCATCAAATACGCGGGTTGTCGGCATCGGCATAAATATGCCAGCTTGCTCGGTCGTAATGCCGTAACCAACGGCTTCAGTTGAGCCCAGTGTGTCTAATAAAAGTATCTCTCGGTTTAGGGCCATAAATCGAGCTCTGCTAGCATCGCTGAGAATAGCGCCGGAAGACATCAGTGTTTGTACCGAGCCGAAACTATTATCCGATCTCGCTTCGATAGCCTCTAGCAATGGTAATGCAAAGGCATCACCAACAATAACTAGTGCACCAACCTTATGGCGAGCGATAATACCGAGGCAATAATCGGCATTAAAATGTTTGTTGTCTGTGGTCACTACGGGGGATGCTTGGGCGAGAGCTGTTAGCGCCATCATGAGCCCGGTACCATGCATTAATGGACAGAGCGGAAACAGTGGTGCGGATGCTGGCAGCTCCTGCAGTATTGCAAGGTAGTGGTCAAGTGATTCTGGAGGCAGCTCCAAAGCGGCGGGTGCCATAGCACCATACCCCCAAACTTTCATTTTGTGCCACAGGTCAGTGTGTTGCCACTGGGTACCTTTAGGTAATCCAGTTGTTCCCCCGGTGGCAATTACTAGCTGGTTATTGCTGGCGGTATCTTTTATAAGTTTATGGCAGGATTGTGTATATAATTCTTGCAAGGCGACAGCAAAATCATTTTTTGTTGAGGCGGGGCTTGTTGAGGGCGATGTGGCTGAGGACGTGTCGGCTGAGCTGTTGGTCACTTCTACGTAGGCAATAGTTTTGCTTAGCTGCGGTTTAATTTGCGCTACTTGCTCAGCAAACTCGGCACCGTAGACCAGTACTTTTATATCCAATGAATTACAAAGATCTTCGAGTTCTTTTTTTTGATAGCGGTAATTAATATTGACGTGAGCAAAGCCTGCGATACTGCTTCCAATAAACGTTTCCATATAGGCATTAGAGTTGCGCATATAATGGCCAATATGACTGTGCCTATCGAGTTGTAGATTTTGTAACCAAGCGCCAATACCTCGTGCACGCGATCGCAGTTCTGCAAAACTTATTTCGTGATGATCGTGAATCAGTGCTGTGCGGTTCGCCAATGGACCTTGACCGATACGATCAACGGCCTCGCTGTAATTCCAGCTCATTCACTATTCTCCAAAGTAAAGTAAAGTGTCTCGTTCTGCGGGGATGACAATTTTACCCTCATGCCGGTTGGGTCCTGCTCTAAAAACGATTGTGCTGTCAGTTTGTCATCGGCTGCGGTCATCGCTACAAAATGTTGTTGGTTGCCAGTACTATCGTGTTCAGTTTTAGCTAGAATAATGGCATGGGCATAGCCTTTGCGATCGTGATAGACGGTATAAGAAACAACAGTGCCGGAACTCGGGTTACTGCAGATACTGCGCCTCTCGATATCCTTATTGTTGATCGTGGTTTCGGTACTTGCCCAATCCACAGTACTGGGTAAGCATGAATAAATACCGCTGGCGTGTTTGGATAATATGCCACCGTTGGCCGTTACCATGGCGTAGCTGTTTGGTTGTTGTCGCGCTTGTGACACAGCCTCTGCCAAGGCATGCATGCTGTAGTTATTACCTGCTCCGCCAAAATAGGGTAAGCCACCGGTTAAGGTTAGGGGGCGACTGCCATCGACAGGCAGGCCTAAGTGATCGGCAATAGCCGTAATTGCACAAGGAAAGCAGCTATAGATATCGATAAGGTCGATATCATCAATCGTGACCCCGGCAATTTCAAGGGCACGATCAGCAACCTTGTTGGCGATAAGTGACTGCGAAGGATCAGCTCGCTCACTGAGTGCTAGTTCGCTGCCTTCAGCCATACCGTGTAGATAAACATAGTTGGATTCGGCAATACCAAGCTCTCGAGCTTTGCCCAAGCTGCAGAGTAATAACGCGGCACCTTGGTTAACGCCATCCTGTGCGATCATCCGTTTGCTGTAGAGGTTGCTTATGGCGGGTGCGGCTAAAATATCTTCAACTGTTTGGCTGCCAGAAAATTGCGCATAGGGATTGTTTGCCGCAACAGCGCTAAAAGAAGCTAACAGTGTTGCCATTTCTTGCTTGTGTTGCGCAACCGTGCGGCCCTGTTGCTGCCTTTGCGCTTGTTCAATCAAGGCATAGTAATAAGCGATATTGATCAGACCATTGTTCAGCTCTTGGCTGGTGGTGAAGTTGTCACCTAGGCCACGGTCTTCTAAGGGTTGGTCAAAATGTTGCTGCCAATCCAACTCACGTTGTTGACGTTCTGCATGACGTTGATTCTTGATAGCTTCTGCGCCGGTCAGCAATACCATTGAGCGTTTACCGGCGGCAATATCTTTGGCGAATTCAAGTAATCGTGACTGTGGCTCATTGCCGCCAATATGGCTGTAAATTCGGTGCAGTGGCGAGGCATTAATAGCGCGAGCTACCGATTCAGGAGGGTTGTCACTGCGCCCCCATTTGCAGGCCCACGCCGGGTTGGAGTCAGAAAATAAGCGAGTTACACAGATGGTATCTATCTGTGCTGTTAACGCTTTAATATCTGCCCCAGTATCTGCTATCGCGTTGGTTGCCGCTTGTGAGGCCAGTGTCATATGCGAGCTGTCCGTGGCATTGCGCTCTACAATCTGGCCGGCACCTACTAACACTGGTGTGTTTTCAGGCAGCAACTTTGTATTCTCTCTCACAATACTAATTCAGCAATATCACGCAGTTGTTGTTTGTCGGTAGTTGCAATCAGCAAAGTGGTGACTCTAGAATCCTGCCATGCTTGAAGGCGATCCTTGATTCTATCCTTTGGACCTATCAGTGCTATGGAGTCAGCTAAATCATCAGGGATAACTGCTGCGGCTTCGTCGCGTTTATTTTCCATAAATAATTGCTGAATTTTGTTGGCTTCGGCTTCATAACCCATTCGACAGAAGAGGTCTTTGTGGAAATTGGTGTTTTTTGCACCCATGCCGCCAATATAAAGACTAAGAAATTGCTTAACACCTAGCAGGCCGGCTTCAATGTCATCGGTGATATTAACCATCACCATTTGGTTGATTTGAAAATCATCAGGAGTATTCACTAAAGATTTTGCATAAACGCTTTCATCATAGGGGTTGTAAACCAAAGGTAGCCAGCCATCGGCTATTTCTGTCGATAAGGCAATATTTTTAGGGCCTTCAGCACCTAAGAAAATCGGAATTTTATTACGTAACGGGTGGACCATTGGTTTAAGCGGTTTGCCCAAGCCCATACCGTCAGCTCCGGGATAAGGTAGTGGGTAATGCGGCCCTGCACTTGTCACTTTTTCTTCGCGGGCAAATACCTGTCGTACAATGTCGATATATTCACGAGTGCGGGCAAGTGGTTTGGGAAAGGGTTGTCCATACCAGCCTTCTACCACTTGCGGCCCTGATACACCAAGGCCAAGGGTAAATCGTCCTTCAGACAATAGGTCAAGGCTTAACGCATGCATGGCGCAGGCGGTGGGTGGTCGTGCTGATATCTGCACGACGCAAGTGCCGAGTTGAATTTTTTTAGTTTGAGCACCAATCCAGCATAAGGGAGTAAAGGCATCATTGCCCCAGGTCTCTGCCGACCAAACTGAGTCGTAGCCAAGAGCTTCGGCTTCTTGTGCCATCTCGACAAAGTTTGGTTGTGGTGACGCAGCCCAATAACCTTGAGCTAGCCCTAATTTTAAATTACCCATTAACATCTCCGTTTTTCATGTCAGTTTTTTTGATTGTTCGTGTCATAGCTATAAAATGTCTGAGTAGCTTATTGGTTTACATTCACGGCGATAGCACTTTGTTGTGCTAAGCCGGTAATTTTATCATAGTCAATATCACGGGGGATAAGCACTTGTACATTAGAGCCTTTTTCGCGTAGCGGTCTTGGGTCTAAGGGATCGCCCCAGCCATGTGCTAAGGCAATAGTGCCGCTGCCAAGATCATCGCTAACTTCGGCAATGGCTTGAATACGGCCATGAGCGCTAGATAAGCTTACTTCTTCACCGTCTTTAATATTCAGTTTTAACATATCTTCTTTGGCCATCAATGCCGGGTTATATTTGCGATTTTTACGCAAGCTGGGCAAGTTTTGGCCGGTGGTGCAGTAAGCTTCGCGCATACGATAAGTTATCAGTCTGAAATCAAATTGTTGCTCGCTGGAGTAGCTGCCATTGTCGAATACCTGTTCGGCATAAACTTCCGCTAGTTCACTAATTACGGCTGGGTGACCTACGGCCAGTCGTTTGTCGGCATGGCATATCATATCGGGAATAATTCCGCCCACTTCGGTGATACGGTCATCAAAAGCCTGACCGCTAGCGGGAGCTTGCTTGATTTTTGATAGTGGTACGCGGGCCATTGGGCTCAGTGCTTCAATAATTTGGTCTGCATTGGGTTGGCTGCTTGGATCTATACCGGGAAGGTCTAACTCGATACCTAAGTGTTGACCTAAGCGCCAAAAGAAATCCCACTCCTCAATGACGTCATCGGTGGCATCGACCATAGCGGGACTGTATTGCTGAAAAGAAAAGGGATAAAAGCTATCAGCTAATTGTGGAATATCAACTCGCTCAAACGGATGTTTTACTGCCATTACATAATCCGCATGTCTGGCGGTGGCGGACATAAATAAATCATTAACTACTAATAAGTCTAAATCTTGCAAGGCTTTGATGGTGTGATCAGTGTCGCTGAACACCAGCGCTGGGTTACCACCATTGACGATGAGAGCCCTTATTTGTCCTTTACCTTTGGTGAGGATTTCATCGGTGAGGGTGTTGGTGGGCATTTCTTTATAGCCGAATAAACCGACAATACCTTGGATGTCGCGGACCCGAGACCGATGTTCGGTCATTAGAGAAACCGGTATCGCTTTTCGTTCACCTTGCGCTGGCAGTTTGGCCGATAAAGTACCAGGGATATGCGTCATACCACCACGACGATCTAGTCGACCGCAGAGTGCATTAAGTGTCATCACTAACTGGGTGGCTAAGTTTTGGTGGCGTGCCATATGCAAACCGGTACCAGATACAGCGGCGCCACTATTGGCGGTGGCAAAGGTCTTGGCCGCTTCGATAATGTCTTCAGTGGCGCAGGTGGTGCGTTGCGCTGTGTATTCTAGATTAAAAGGTTGTACTGCCTGATAGAGTTCGTTGAAGCCGCTGGTATTGGCGGCAACATAGTCTTTGTCATGCCAGCCATTATCAATAATTGTTTTGATGATACAGGCTAACAAACTGGCATCTTCTCCCGGTTTAACCTGTAAATGCACGTGGGCTTTTTTTGCGATTTCACATTTACGTGGATCGATAACCACCATTTTCATACCGCGTTTGATGTTTTTCTTTAGACGAGTGGCGGGATTGGATTGCGGCATACTCCATTGGTGAGAAACAATTGGATTACTGGCAACAAACATCGCGGTATCAGCATGATCAATATCAAATACCGTTAGTGGTAGTGGCCCGCCATATAATCGATCGTAAGCAACGATTAATGAAGGCGAGTCTATGGTCATGGATGTGTATAGGCTGTGTGAGCCCAGTGCGTCCAGCCACTTTGCAATATACCATGGGCCACCTGCTGCAGTGCGGTGGCCTCCACAGCCAACATACACCGCGACTGACTCAGGGCCATGCTCGGCAATAATGGCTTTTAGCTTGTCACCAATTTCAGTAATTGCTGTTACTGTTTGGATAGTTTGGTACTTGCCATCAGCTAATTTGAGCGAGTCTCGTAAACGATCGGGGTGGTTAATACGCTCCACTTCAGCACGGCCCTTTGGGCAGGTATAACCTTCAGAAACTGGATTGTCATAGTCGCCTCTGACCGCAATAATTTTATTGTCATCAACGTCAACTTCTAAGCCACAAAACACATGGCAGAAGCGGCAAAACGTTTTTTTAGTTTCTATCATAAGGCTATTTCTTTTTTATAAAATGAGTTGAATATTTGATGACGGTTTTGTATCACTTTAGATGATGCCTAGCTTTCTACTTTCAGCTACTGCTTCGGTTCGGCTTTTGGCCTGTAATTTAGAAAATATATTGTATATATGCGCTTTAACCGTAGAAATAGAAATAGATAGCTTTTCAGCAATCTCCTTGTTGCGTAAACCTTCTCCGACTAGCTGTAATATTTCAACTTCGCGGATGCTGAGTGGCTCGACTAACACGCCTTGGCCCGTAAAGGCTGCAGTTGTTGAGTTTGTGGCGTATGCTCGCAATAGGTTTTTACTGTACTCAGAGCAGCGTTCACCCTCTATTGCAGAGTGTAACAAAGATACGATGACACCCCCTTCGTCAAGAAATACCCGTTGAAAATTAGAGGACTCGGCGATTTGTAAAGCCTGGCTAAATAACTTATTGGCTTGTTTGTTTTTATTGTTTAGTTTGTTACTGATGGCTTCTAACACTAAACTGCGAGTTACGTGTAATAGTCTGTTTTCTTGCTGAGCATGTTGTCGGAGAATATAGAGTAATTTTTCGGCTTCTTCAAAGCGTTGTTGTTTAATCATTACCCTAGCAAGGATAAGCCGCTCTTCCTCACTGCGAAAATCAGTTGAGTTAAAGAGTTGTGGCTCTCGGTCTTTAGCCCAGTGTGAAGCGCTGACTAGATCATCTTGCATCAATGCTAAATCGGCGTGATGGGCCGCCAGTGGAGTAACACACCAATTCCAGTTATCAAGATCATCAAGCACCACGGCTTGGGCGTTAGTAAGAGCGAGCTCGGCCTCCGCATAGCGGCCTTGGCTACGCAACAATTGAAAATTAAATAAATGTACGGTGTAGTTTTGTGTCGGTTCTTCTGGCTTATGCGAGGTCAATGAAAGGTATGGTGCTAAGGCTTGCTCTGCCAGATCAAGTTGATCAAGTTCACAGTACAGCGGTACGCTGGCGCCGTAATTCAAATAGATTTCAGGAAAAATCTGCTTTTCACGACTGGAGATCCAGTTCAGTGTGCTTTGATATCGACGCAGACCATCAGCAGCTCTGCCCATTAGGTTAAGCACCGCTAATTGATATTTGGCCGCAATGATGAGCACCAGCTGGTAGTTTTCTTGTTGTGCGTGCCGAATGGCGTCTTCGAGTGCAGATTGAGCGGCCTGTGTTTTGCCTCTTAAATATAACTCCAAGCCACGACCAAGATCAGTAGCGCTGCCTAACAATAAATTGGACTTAGCGGCTCTGCGCACGGTATCCCAAGAGATGTGTTGGTGTTGATCAGAGTTACCATGTTTACGGGAGAGCTCTGCCCTCAGATTGTGTATTTCTTCGAGCAAATTTAGTGCTTGTTTGCTGGACTCAACATTGAGTTGCGACAGCAGCGCGATAGATTGGCTTTGTTCTGCCTCTATTGCTTGCAGTAATAATTGTTCAGCATGCTCTAAAGCACTGTATTGCTCGCTCAAACTAATAGATTTAGTTTGGCTAGCAGTGAGAACTTGAAGGTACATCAGCCGTGGAGACTGCTTAATAAGTGCCTTGGGTATTAAAGCCAATGATTCATCAATAGCTAGGTAATCACCTGAGCGAATCAGTTTACCGCTGGCGCTAATAACAAGCTCGCCAAGCCGTGGCCAAGCGTCTATTTGTGCTAATAATTCGATTGCTGAAAAGACCATGCCATGGCTTTCTAATGCTTTCGCCGCTTGCAGGCAATGATCGCGATATTGTTGTTTATCATTGTGATGCAGATGTTCGCGTACGGCTTTGGCGAATAAAGGTTGATAAAAATGTTTGTTGTCTTCGTTATTTAAAAATATACCGTTTGCCTGTAACAGCTCGATACATTGTTCGCCATTAATATCTTGCAGCAGGGTATCTAGTATTTCTGGTTGTAGTTGATCTAAGCATATGGTGCGATTAATCAGGTTAGCTAAAGGTTGCGGCAATACTAGAAATACATCTTCTATTAAATATTGATAGATTAACTTACGTTGTTGATTACAAAGACCGACGTCATTAGCGGAGTTGTTACTTAGGCTTGCTAACTTTAAGCCTAACGGCCAACCGCTAATTGTCTGTAGGGTGCTGCTTATCTTATGTTTATTATCTTGGCCGCAGGCCTTTAGAAAGTCAGTAGATTCTTTTTCGTTAAAGCAGAGGTGTTCATCATTAAGGGCGGTTAATTTTCCTGCGGCCATACGGCTGGCTCGGTGGCTTACTTTTATATTGCCACGGCTGAGCATCACTAATTTTAGCTGCGGTGGTAAGTGGCTGCTAAAAAAGTCTAACCAATTATGCAAGGTGTTGTTATTAAGATTGTGTACATTATCGATCACGAGTATAACGATGTCGTTACCTCGCTCGGTGCAGGCGTCAATGAGCGCATTGAGAAACGCGACAATAAATTGTTCGTCTGTTTTTGCGGGTACTTTGGGAGCCTCAAAAGCCGTTAGCAGTTGTTCGCAAGCGCGTACTAAATATTGCCAAAATAAGCGGTCATCGTTTTGCTGCCATTTATCACTACGAACCATACTTAGCCAGCGGTGGTCGTGGCCTGACTCCTGCAACCACATTTGCGTAGTGCAGGTTTTTCCATAGCCGGCGGTAGCTTCCATCACTGTTAATTGAGGAATCTGTTGACGAGTGAATGGATTGTTCAGCTGTTTGCGTGGAATCAATATATCCGGAAGTGTTGGCGCGGCTAAAGCGGTTAGTAATACTTCGGTTGGGCCCTCGTGCTTTCTCGAGCTCGAGGTGGTTTTTTGTGTTGTATTACCAACTGCCATTTCCATCTTCCGAAAGATTTTTTTTGAACAAACAGTACAGATTGATTGTTTTTTGTTAAAGTAACATATCGACACTAATTTACAAGAGGTGCTTAGTGAGTTTTAGCGTTATCAATTTTTTTTAATTAGCTGCTCAATAAGCTCAGCCGTGCTTACTAATAAAAGTCTTTAGAATCAGCGGGTTACCATGCGTCGCCTGTGGCCTAGAAATGAGTTGGCTGAAGCCTGATTGTTCAATTATAAGCGTTGCAGTTGTCCGTCGGAGTAACCAAGTTTTGCCTGGTAGCAATCGCTGAAATGTTAGCTGCTATGTATAGACAGTAGTGATATGACCAAATGCTGTCGATAGGATGGCACAGCAATAACAGCAATAATGAAATTGCTGATAATAAGCATAATAAGAGAGAGTTATGGGACGAGTAGAAGCGAAAATAGCACTGATTAGCGGCGGGGCATCTGGTTTAGGTCTTGCTAGCGCCAAACGCTTGTCAGAAGAGGGTGCTACAGTTGTGCTGGCCGATGTAAACCAGCAGTTGGGCGAAGCGGAAGCCGCGATGATTGATGGCGCCAGTTTTGAAGTACTCGACGTAAGCATAGAAAATAACTGGGTTAGCGTCGTTAATAAAATTGTTGCCGAACATGGCCGCTTAGATATCTTGGTGAATTGCGCCGGTATCGTGCAGTTGGCCAGCATCGAGCACACCACAGAATCTATTTGGCGCAAAATAAATGCGGTTGGCACTGATGGTACTTTCTTTGGCTGTAAACAAGCCGTGCGCATTATGAAAATGCAGGGCAGTGGTTCAATTATTAATATGTGTTCTACGGCTAGCATTATGGGGGGGCCTAATATATTTGCCTATGCGGCATCGAAAAGTGCGATCCGTGGTATGACCAAGTCGATAGCCACCTTAAGCACACAGGAAGGTTACGGTTTGCGCTGTAACTCGGTACATCCAGGCAATATATCAACGCCTATGCTGCATGGCATGATGGAAGTGGTTAGAGCCAGTGCTCCCGAGGTGGCGGAAGCAATGGCTGATATCTGGGTAGGTGAGCCAATTGATGTTGCGAATATGGTGTTGTTTTTAGCGTCTGATGAATCAAAAGCAGTCAATGGCGCAGAGATGGTGATTGATAATACTGTCACCATAACCGAGGGTGTGGTCCGCCAATAATAAAATTGCCTTGGATCAACTAAACAAAAAATAGTAGTGAATAATTTAAAGGAAAATATTATGTCTGTAAATTTTTTACAGATCGAGAGCGATCTGATTGCTAATTTTAATAGTTATGCACAGGGTCTTGATACTAAGGACTGGTCGATGGTGCGTAATTGTTTTGCAGATGGCGTGTTTATAGATTACGGCGAGATCAGTGCGCCTACCGGTGATCCATTGGTACAGCGTCGAGCGGATGATTGGTTGCTTAATTTACAGATGGCAATCAATGGTTTTGACATGACGAAGCATTTTATTACAAATCACCGCGTTGTCTATAACGACAATCAAGTAAGCTGCAGTGCTTACTTAGTAGCTGATCATGTCATTTTTGCTAATCCAGAAATATCTATTGTTGGTCCCGATGAGGTGGCTACGGTAATTGGTGAATATACCAATTATTATGAGCTAGTTGATGATCAGTGGAAGATTTGTAAATCCGAGTTAGATGTCCATTGGTCTCGAGGCAATATTGACTTGTTTGGGCAAGCTGTCGCTAAGGCTATGGGCCAGCTTTAAGGTAAATTAATCAATATTTAATAATGGTTAACCCAGGACTAAGACTTTTGACTGATGGTCTATGTTATGAAGGGTATTATTATTTAAATT
Organism: Oceanicoccus sp.; assembly: GCA_051277205.1. Lineage (GTDB taxonomy): Bacteria > Pseudomonadota > Gammaproteobacteria > Pseudomonadales > Dasaniaceae > Oceanicoccus. Next base: position 11,160 of record JBNMPW010000077.1, read on the forward strand.
ACAAACTTGAATTGTATGGCGATTTACTAAATGGATGACTATGCTGTTATTCCGTAAGATGCTTATTATTTGAATTACTTCATCGGGGGATTTGTGTGACAGCTCAGTTGCTGCGCGTCTTACAATTTAATTGCTCGACCATTAATTACTATAATTGACAACTATATAAAACCAAAGGGAAAAAAGTATGACTCGAAATCGTCCTGCAATGAGCGCTATGCTTGCTTTAGTCGCTAGTAGCACTGCTTTACCACTAATGTCTTACGCCGCTGAAGAATCTTTCACACTCGAAGAGATTATAGTAACAGCTCGAAAACGGCAGGAATCTCTTCAAGAGGTACCTGTTTCTGTTACCGCTATTGTCAGTCAGTTACAAAGCTCAGCTGTGCAAAATCTGAAAGACTTACAAAATTTTGTACCTAACTTGTCTATCGACTCAACGCCTGCAAGTACAGTGGCTTCTATTTCTATTCGAGGCATCAGTTTTCAGGAGCCGGATAAGAGCCTTGATCCACCGATAGGTGTAATACTTGACGGTGTTTATTTGGGTACTGCTGCTGGACAGGTTTTAAATAATTTTGACCTTGAGCGTATTGAAGTATTGCGTGGTCCACAAGGTACGCTGTTTGGTAAGAACACCATTGGTGGTGCAATCAATGTTATTCGTACTGCTCCTACTAAGGAATTTGGCGGCAAAGTTCAGTTAGGTCTTGGTGACTGGAATAAGCAAGAAATCAAAGCGGTTGTCAACGTTCCGTTAACGGAAAAAGGTGGGTTAAAAGTTTATGCCAACAAATCAGAACACGATGGCTATATAGAAAATGACATTGCTGGCACCGATGTTGGTGTTGTAGATTTCCAACAATTTGGCGCCACAGTAGCTTTTGATGTCACTGATAATTTTGATATTGCGGTGACTGTTGAACAAATTCAAGATGATTCCGATTGGGGTGCTTGGTCAAATTTCAATGACGCAACCACTTTACCGTGTCTTATTTCATTGGGTGCTTTGGGCCCCTTTACAGGTTTACCAGCCTCAGGTTGTGCGAGTGGTGATCCTGACAGTGGTGAAAATAACAGCTCAATGAATGAAACGAACAGTGCTGAAGTCACCAATGATTTCGCTAGTTTAACCATGAACTGGGTTATAGGTGATTGGCAGCTTACGTCGATTACTGCTTCAATAGATCGTGAAGAAGATTCACGGCTTGAGTATGATTCTACCCGCATTGAATTTTTATATCTCGAAAGTTCCAGTGATTACGAGCAGTTTAGTCAGGAGCTTCGTATCAACGGTAGCATCAACGAAAATATTAACCTGACGGCAGGTCTCTATTATTGGGACTCAGAGTTTAAACAAGCTCAAACCAGTTTTCAATTGTGGGGCTTTTTAGGCTTTACACCGGATACTACTCAGTCGTTGAATAATAAAGGTGGTAATACTGCCCAATCTATTTTTGCCAGTGTTGATTGGAAACTTACCGAAGACTTGTTGTTAAACATTGGTGCCCGTTATACCGATGAAGAGAAGAAGTTTACGGCTCGTAGTGCCGGTTTCGTTTCAGAATCTTTGGGTGTACTAGTACCCGATGGTCCGATACAAAGCTTTAAGCAAGATTGGCAAGAGTTTTCTCCTCGTATTGCCTTACAATACACAATAAATGATGACGTAATGGTTTTTGCTTCATATTCAGAAGGCTTTAGAAGCGGCGGTTATTTTGCTCGCTCTACCGTCGTTGATGGTAATGCCTATGATCCTGAATATGTAGAAACTTGGGAGCTTGGCGTTAAGAGCGAGTGGTTAGAAAATCGCCTGCGATTAAATGCGACTGTGTTTATGAGTGACTATACCGACAAGCAAGAAGAGGTCATTATATTCGGAGGCAGTCCGCCATCTGCAAATACTGTTGTGCGTAATGCTGCTGATGCTGAGCTTGCGGGTATAGAGCTAGAAATTACTGCTCAAGTAACCAGTTCTTTAAACCTGTATGCCAATGTTGGCTATCTTGATGCAGAATATGGCGATTTTGTAGCTGATATCAACGGTGACGGCGTCGCTTCTGATAACTCAGATTTGGAAATTCGTAATGCTCCAGAAACAACCATCGGTATAGGTGCTGATTTCTTAACCGAGCTGAGTTTTGGTCAGTTCGGAGCGCACTACAACTACCGTTGGTCTGATAAATATCAAACCATCTTCAGTAACAACCCCTTAGGTCGAGTTGATTCATACGGTATGCATAATGCCAGTCTTGATCTTACCGTTGCTGAAAATTATCATCTGAGCGTGTATGGCCGTAACTTGACCGACGAGCGTTATGCTCGAGTGGTTGTGATTCCAAACTTCACTAACTTCGGTCAGTACAATGCACCACGTCATTACGGTGTAGAATTTACTTACAATTTCTAAGTGTTAATTGTTCTGAAAAAGCCGCCTTTTGGCGGCTTTTTTATGCCCGAAATACAGAGTAAATTTATGGTGAATAAAGATTGAGGAGGGCATATATCAGTGCGATGTCATGGTCAAAATACTGTAACTATTACTTAACTGACAGTTGCCTTCATGATATCGGCTGATGCTCAGCTGCCGTCACAGAGTTCTAGCTAGGACATTAGGTAGCGTTGTACCTTTTGTGTTAGCGGAAAAAAATTAGGCGTGACATATTAACTGAGGCATAACTAATCCTGTTGTCATTTATTGGCCGAGTAGATCATGCAACTGTTTATGCATGTTTTGTACGCCAGGTTCATTGCGACCAAT
>JBNMPW010000078.1:0-13656 GCA_051277205.1 Oceanicoccus sp.
CAACCCGACAATGCCACCGGTTAGCATGCCTCCAAGGGCCCCTAATAAAATAATCGGCATGGGCACATCCACTCCCCGCCCCAGCAATATCGGTTTAAGGATTTGGTCCACAAAGCCACCAATAACCAGGTAAGCGGTATACACCATATTCATCGTGGTAGAGGCATCACCAACCATCCAAATATAGGTTATCACCGGCACCGTGAGTAGTAGGGCGGGCGCCTGCAAAATACCCAACACCATCACTAACAAGGCCAGCACTCCAGCGGCCGGCACACCGGCAAAGAGAAAACCGACGCCCAATACCAATGCCTGAATAAACGCCACGCCGATAACCCCAATGGCTACTGAACGCACGGTAGCGGTGGTCAGCTTCTGTAACTGTGGCCCTAGGTCAGATCCAGCAAAGCGGCTGATAATACGTCCCATCGCCCGACTACCCGACTCGCCATAAGCCATAATGATGCCGGCAATGATCAGTGAGCCCAGAAATAGCATCAGGCCACCAGCCGTAGTTGCCGCGGCCTCTAAGACACGTTTGGACAGCTTACTCAACTGCTGGCGATTCTGGTGAATAAAATCAGGCATATTACCGGCGGCTGAACTCCATAGGGTATAAACATGCTCCCCTACTAATGGCCATTGCTGTATGGATTCTTTGGGTGGTTCTATTTCAATCGTACCCTCCTGAAAATTCGTGTAACTGGTATAAACATGTTCGGCAAAAGAGCTGCCCAGCATCACTGTAGGCGTACCGATCAACAGCAATCCTAGCAGCACCAATACCGTTGCCGACCGGCCATGAGAACCCCCCATTTTTGCAGCTATCGCTTTATGCAACGGATATAACGCTATTGCTAACACTACAGACCATAGCCCTATATTGAGAAATGGACCGATAATACGCGCACACATAGTTACCAAAAACACCAGCAAACCAATGCGAATAAACACATCCAGTAAATCTTTCGATAATATTTTACGAATGTTTAAATTATCTAATTGCATTCTGCATTTCCTATTTAAAAGTGCAGTAATTGTGGGAGAGAAATACGATATAACCTAGCCATTGAACATAAACATGCAATGCTCGTCTTCGTGATTTATAACATTTTATTGATAGTCTCGCAGCCCTGTTTACTGGCGGTAGCTAACGTGTTGATAGAGATGTGTTAGAAAATCATTAAAAAAATACCAACACACCTATTACTACCGACAATGCGCTCTAAAGTTGGCACCTAGATTTATCACTATAGCAAACACAATCAATGATACTAGAGGTAGTACAACAATACATAGGCCGATAGTAACCCGGCGATCCAGAGCGCGGTCGTGCCCACGGGCCATGAGCGTGCGAATACGCCGCGTTCTTTGCTATCGGCTGTATGAGGTTGGCCCAAGTAACGCACGGCTATACGCTGTAATATTTTTTGCACGCGGGCGCGTTGTTTTGCGAGCACTTCACCCATAAAGATAAGCGCTCGCTCGGCCAGTTTAACCAATGAAAGTCCAGCGCGACGCCAAAGCCAATCAGTGTCGAGGCTTATCGTCATGGTACGTTTCATCAGTGGCAACAGCACGAAGAAGGCCAGGCCTGAGAACAGCAGCAGCTGTAAATAGAAAAGCACTTTGCCGATCGAGTAAGGTTGGTAGTCAACGGGGTAGGGCAGCAGACCATAAAGTAGTTCAGGGAAAACGCCCAGCCCAATACATAAGCTGGCAAAAATGATCATCGCCAGCCCCATATTCCATGGCGCATCTTTGGGCCGCAAACCTGAGTCACGCTGGAAAAATACAAACCAGGGGAATTTGATCCCGGCATGAAGAAATACACCGGCGGATGCGGCGGTCAATGCCATGTAAACCCACACTAGGTTTTCATCGACAGCAGCCTGCGAGATCATGCTTTTTGTAGTGAAGCCTGAGGTCAGCGGAAAACTGGAAATTGCCAGTGCACCAATAATGCCACAGGCGGTGGTAACCGGCATGGTGCGAAACAGCCCGCCCAGTTCTATGCATTTGTTTTTTCCCGTACGGTAAATAACAACACCGGCGCTCATGAATAGCAGTGCCTTGTAGATAATATGTGCAAAGGCATGTGCCGCCGCACCATTGAGTGCCATTTCGGTGCCAATACCGACAGCCACAACCATGAAGCCTACTTGGTTAACAATGGAATAGGCAAGAATGCGTCGGACATCGTTTTCCAGTAGCGCAAAGATGATGCCATACATGACCATAAACAGACCGATACCGATCAGCACCGGTTCGCCTGGGAACAACAATATCAGCGCTAGCACCGCCGTTTTAGTAGTGAATGCTGACAGGAACACGGAACCTGTGGGGCTGGACTCAGGGTAGGCATCCGCCAGCCAGGCAGATACGGGTGGGGCCGCGGCATTTATGAGAATACCAATGAGTATCATCCACGTGCTGAAATCCGTTGCCAGCATCGGTTGAATCTGAATAGAACCGGTACCCACCACCACGCCTTCAATGCCAACTTTGAGTACCACGCCTCCGAGAAGGTGCATGATGGCATAGCGTATACCGGCGGCTCGTGCACCATCGCTGCTACCACACCACACTACAATGGTAGAAAACAGCGCCATCAGTTCCCAGTATAAAAACATGGTAATGAGGTCGCCGGCAAAACAGACGCCAACGGCCCCGGCGGCATATGCATAGGCGGCAGCAAGTTCATACCAGCGCGCCAAGCGAAAAGCATAGAGGCCCCCCACAAAAACCATGATGGCAAACACGGTGGCAAACAATCGCCTTAGCGGGCTACCTTCAACGGGCTCAATATTGTATGAGAGGAATTTTACCGTAGCCTGAACGCCGTCGGGAATTTGCCATACTGCCCACAGAGTGATTAGCGGTGCTATCAATATGATGGCAGTCCGCGCATGGCCTTTTAGTAGCCCTATCAACGCAGCTGCGACTAGCAGGATCAGTGCAGGGGACAACACTTCAAACTCCATTGCTGCGCTCCTCTACTTTGTCATCGCCATGACTATGGCCATCAGTATGACTATCATGATTTAGCCCAGCAGGTTGATCTTGCTGTGAAACCTCGTAGTAGTTTTCAGGACGTTTCAGCACTAAGCCTAATAACTTTGCTACCAATACCATTAGCAGGCAGCTGACAAATCCGTAAACTGCCCCGAACCCAAACCAGCCGTCAAAGCCAAAGTAACCTTTAACGTATATTACCGTCTGCGCCAGCACCACCAACGTGAGCACAAGACTGGAGCCAATCCAGAGCTTGCGAATAGTTGATGGTCGGACTAGCCAATGGAGGTTTTTTTCGTCATTCATTATTAGCTGAGCCCCTTCACAACTTGGCTTTCCAGCTCGATGACCGGACCGTTAAACAAGAAGAAAGCGAGTGTCAGTAAGGCGGTCAAACACAGCGCTAGCACAGCAAAAAACGGTGCTTCACCGTGTTCGGTGCCGCCTTCTTTTTCACGCTCAAACCAGACCATGTATAAGATGGGTAAAAAATACGCCGCGTTAAGTACTGTGCTTGCAATGATGGTAAAAACGGCGACCATGTTGTTGGCTTGGAAAGCGCCGGCCAAAATATACCATTTGGAGACAAAGCCGCCAGTGGGCGGCACACCAATCATGCTCAGCGCACCGATCGTAAACGCCGCCATGGTCCATGGCATACGCCTACCTATACCACGCAATTGATGGACCTCGGTTTTTTTGGAGGCAACGTAAATAGCACCTGCGGCAAAAAACAACGTAATCTTGCCAAAAGCATGAGCGACCATATGTATAGCGGCACCAACTTCTGCTAGCGGCTTGAGAATAGCCGCGGCCATTACCACATACGATAGCTGGGCAATAGTGGAATAAGCCAGTAGCCGTTTGATATTGGTTTGCCGCAATGCAACCAAGCTAGCTGCAAGGATGGTGAATGCCGCCACATATAAAAGCCAGCCCGAGCTAGGTGAGTCAAACAGAAATTCAATTCCGAACACATAGACAATAATTTTGGTGATCGCAAAAACACCGGCTTTAACCACCGCAACCGCATGCAGTAATGCACTGACTGGAGTCGGCGCCACCATTGCCGCTGGCAGCCACTTGTGCATGGGCATCACCGCCGCCTTGCCGATACCAAATACAAATAGGCCCAGTAGCAATCCTATCGCTGGGTCATCCAACTTGCCGGCTAGAATTCCACCAGCGGTAAAGTCGCCTGTTCCGGCAACGGTGTAAGTCCAGATGATCGCCGGTAAAAACAAACCGATGGACGTGCTCAGCAAAACACCCAGATAAATCCTCGCTGAACGCACGGTAGCTGCGTCGCCTTTGTGGGCTACCAGAGGGTAAGTAGAAAGCGTTAACAGTTCGTAGAATAAAAATAATGTGAACAGATTGCCGGCGAAAGCGACACCCATAGTGGCGGAGAGGGCGAGCGCAAAGCATGCAAAAAAGCGGGTCTGGTTTTTCTCGTTGTTACCGCGCATATAGCCTACGGAATATATAGAGTTGATAAGCCAAAGTCCTGAAGCCAATGCCGCGAACAACATGCCCAATGGTTCTACGGTAAAGGCAATGGATAGCCCCGGCATGACCTGACTTACCTCTACTGAGGGGCGCCCGCCGTCCATCAGGTTTGGCAGCATCCCCCAGACCACCCAGATCAAAGACAGGGAGGTAATAGCCGTGGCAGCCTCACGAACATTTGGGCCTACGCGTCCGGCAAGGGCAATGGCCACTGCTCCAACAAGGGGAAGACTAATGGCCATCAATATTGCTGTTTCAGGTGTCATTGAGCGCCCTCCAATAGTAGAACTGCAGCACTATTTGCAAGCTCTAATGGAAACTGCGGAAACAGCCCAAAGTAGATGTTCAATATCGCCACAACGCCTGTGATAAGTAGCAATTGTATCGGCGCTTCAGATATAGCCCCTTCAGGTGCTTGGGTGTCTGCGTCTCCCTCGGCGGGAGCTTGGAAGTAAATTGCTTCAACAATACGCCAAATGTAAACCACCGCCATTAAAGAGCTGATAAGAATAATCGCTATCAAGCCCCAGCCCCACGGTCCGCTTTCTAGGGCGGCACTAATAAGCAGCCATTTACTGATGAACCCGGCGGTGCCGGGGATACCGATCAAACTTAAACCGCACACGACCAGAGCGGCGCAGGTCCAAGGCATACGAACACTAGCCCCGCCGAGTTGGTCCAGTCGCAAATCGCGATACTGATACGCTAGGCAGGCAACGGCGAGAAACAAGCCTCCTTTGGCCAGCGCATGGTTGAATAAATGCGCAGCGCTGGCGCTGAGACCTGCCATGCTAACGAAACTGGCACCGAGCAAAATATAGCCGATCTGTGCAATAGAAGATGAGGCAAGTAATCTTTTAAGATTTCCCTCGAACATGGCGACCGCTGAAGCAACAAGTATTCCGAGAATCGCCAGCGGCATCGCAAACAGCGCGAACTGCATCTCGTGATCCTCAAGCTTGGCCTGAAATACCATATAGTCGAATCGGATCAAGACATACAGTGCAACTTTGGTTGCGCAAGCCGCGAGAAACACAGTCACCATGTGCGGTGCTTGTGCATAGGCGTTTGGCACCCAGACATGCAGCGGAAACACAGCGGCTTTGAGGGCCAAACCAATCGTGATGAACCCAGCGGCAACTAATATAGGATTGAGATCAGTAACGTCGCCGATACGCGCTTCCATATCAGCTAGGTTAAGTGTACCGGTCATCATGTAGATCAGGCCGACACCAATCAGATAAAATGTCGCGCCTATTGTGCCCATTATCAGATATTTGAAAACGGCAGGAAGCGCGCGACGGTCAGGGCCACCCGCTATCAATATGTAGCTGGCTAGTGATGAGATTTCCATGAATACAAAGATATTGAAAGCGTCTGCCGATACCACGATGCCAACCAGTCCAGACAGAGCCAATAGCCAGGCCGAGTAGAACAGGGGTTGGCGTTCGAATTCTATCTGCTGGTCAATACTTGGCCTAGCCGCTAGCAAGGAAGCTGCGCCGGCGCCCGTGACCACTACCAGCATCAGCGCACTAAACGCATCTACTGACAGCGCGATGCCATAAGGGGCTGGCCAGCCGCCCATTTCATACTCAAGGGTTTGACCGTCTAAAACCGCAAAGGCAAGCGTCAGGGCGATGGCAAAACTGACCAGCGCAACGGCAGTTGCCCCGGCCCATGCCAGACCTCGCGGTTGCAACATGACTATCAGTGGTGCCGATAACATCGGTACCAGAACTTGCAGAGCAGGAAGGTGAGCTATTAAGTCCATAATATTCAGTCGGCGTCCAGAATCTCGTGCTCTTCGATAGTGCCATAACATTCACTGATACGTACTACCATGGCCAAGCCCAATGCAAGGGTAGATACCCCCACCACGATGGCTGTTAGTATCAGGACTTGGGGCAGGGGGTTGGAGAATATCTGATCTTCCACACCGGCTTGTATGATGGGAGCAGTGCCGCCTTCTACTTTGTCCATAGTGATATACATAAGAAAGACGGCTGATTGAAAGATGGATAGGCCAATGAGCTTTTTGATCAAATTGGTTTTACTAATCACGGCGAACAGTCCCACCGTTAAAATGATAGCGAATACCCAATAATTGAAATAACCCAACAGCTCCAACAGTTTCATGACAATCTCTCACGGGCGGCGAACGCATGGAAAATAGACAGAAGTGCACCACAAACCGCCATGCCAACGCCGGCCTCGATAATTAAAATACCCAGCTGTTGCCCAAATACGGGGTCGGCGGCCAATACCGAATAATCCAGAAAGGCCCCACCCATCAGCATACAAACGACTCCGACAGCACCATACAAGAGAGCACCGCCTACAACCATGCCCAAAAGCACTCCACGCGGCACTGCGCGCAGAGCTGCAGCTTCGCCTTCGAGCAGTGCGTAAAGGATCACGCCGGTGGCAATAATAGCGCCAGCTTGAAACCCGCCACCTGGCCCGTACTCGCCATGGAATTGCACATAGAGGCCGAATAGTACGATAAACGGAACTAGCAGTCGGCCGACCACCTGAGGTATCAGGTGATGACGCAGGCCGCTGCTTTTGTCGCTTTCTTCTAGGGGTTCCCGTGGAGGGCGCACTCCGAGGATGAACAAAACACCGATACAGGCGGCGAAGACAACAAACACCTCGCCCAGCGTATCGTAGCCTCGAAAGCTACTAAGGATTGCGGTGACCACATTGGGAATATCGATATATTCAGGCGTTTTTTCTAGATACCAGGGCGCAACATGTTGGTGTACCGGGGCATCAGGGTCGCCTAGCCGTGGTTTGTCGAAGGTTGCATAAATGATCAGCAGTGCTAGAACGCCCACTGTCCCCAGGGCGATCCAAGGACCACCCGCTCGAGGCTTCTCCTGGTCACCGGTTAGCGCCAATGCGCTGAGGAAAAATACCGTGGTAACGCCAGCACCCACTGCGGCCTCAGTTAGGGCTACATCGGCAGCGTCCAGAATAAAAAAGTTGGCAGCCATCAGTAGACTGAATATGGAGGTTAGCATCACCGCGACGAACAAGTCTTCGGTGCGCACTATGGCAATCGCGGTAATGACGAGAAGTGTCAGCAGAAATAGCGCAAAGATGAAAATCATTCTCCGTCATTCTCCTTAGGCGTGTCGCTTGCGCTTCCAGCGTCTGGTTTGAGACCGGATAACAGCGCAGCATTGGCTAACGCATAGGTTGCGGTCGGCCCAGTCAGTAGCAGGAACAGCATGATGGCGAACAGCTTCAAAGAGGCAAGTGAAAAACCGGCTTGCAACATCATGCCAACAAAAATCAAAATGGTTGCCATGGTATCGGTCAGACTGGCGGCATGAATTCGGGTGTAAAAGTTTGGCAGGCGCAGGCCGCCTATGCCACCGATCAACACGAAGGCACCCCCCGAAGCGAGCAGTATCCAACTTAGAATATCCAGCGCCAAGTCAATCATTTTCAACTCTGGACTTTTTAAGCGAGCGATTTTGGAAGAACTCCAGTACGGCCAGAATACCGACCATATTGATCAGGGCATAGGCCAGCGCAAGATCGAGAAAATCGGGCCGGCCGTTTAGAAATGCCATCACCGACAACAGCAGTACGGTCTTGGTACCGAACACATTGACCGCTAGCACACGGTCATAAGCGCTTGGCCCCTTTAGTGCTCTTACCAAAGCTAATACCATGGTTACCAAAATGGCGATAGAAACCAAAATATACATAGCTAACTGCGCTCCAGAGCGGCGGCTCGACGATTGGCTTCGCCGTTTTGTAATTCGCTGGCACTCTCACGGGTTAGGCAGTGAATTAATAGTTGCCCCTCGTGTAAGTCCAATGTGACCGTCCCTGGAGATAGGGTAATGGAATTGCCGAGAATCACCTGGGCCACTTCAGTTTGGGCTTCGGATTTCAGCACAACAACGGTAGGGCTTATAAGTAGAGAGGGTGTCAGGATCAGTCTGGCCACTTCCAGACTTGAAACAACAATCTCTCGAAGTAGCCACAGCCAATAGCCAGGCAGACGAGGCAAAAGCCCAACCATAGCTTGATGCCGAAAAAAGCCCATACGATGGGCTAGATAAACGCTAAGCACGCATGAGAAAGCCCCCAAACCAACGACCAGTGGTTTGTAGAGCCCTGACCAGAGCAACCAGGTGATTGCGAGGATAAGCAGAAGCAGCAAAACAGACGATACTCGTGCTTCGCCTCGTTGAAAAGCGTATTTGGTTGGGCTCAGCTTCATTATTTACAGGGGTAATTTTTTAGTAATGACTGATAGACGACTTCCATAGCCGGTTCATCGTTTTCGGTGTTGCCTTGTTGGGCGGCTAAGTCGGCAACGACGACATCGACTACATCGCGAAGCGGCAACGGATCACCGAGGCAGAAGCCTGCCAGTCCTGCGGCTCGAGAAAGGTCTGCACGGCTTGGCATCCGAGTGCGAATTGCGCGTTCTGTGAAGGTCTCTTTGTCGGCAATGGCGCTTTCGGCATTAAGCATGACTCGGGCATCGGTCGCTATCGCACCATCAATAAAGCCTTGAATATAGCGGACACAGTACTGACCATCAACACCTTCAGGCTCAGTGCTAAGCAGTACGCAGTGCGATGCTAGTTCCTTAGCGGTTAGTACTTCTATCGCCTTTGCTGATGGCACTAATAATAATTGAGCGATCAACAGCATGCAGGCCATTAAGGGAAAAATATTACATGTTTTACGCAAACCGCTGTACCTTATTATAGGAAACATTGCTCAATGACCATCACGAAATTTAGCGGTTAGTATGAACTATTTCCCGGCTGGCACAAGCATTGGCTAGCGAACTAGGATCTATTTTATCGGCTTGGATATCAAATTAACTTTTCTACACTTATTTTTCTAGAAGAGGTATTGAACACTTAACTATTTTATCGTTAAAAAATTCAGCCATCAACTCACCTGAAATGGTATTGCATTTAAATAGTAAGAGTACTGGCTTCCTAAAAAGCCAGTACCGTTGATACCTATTGCTTGGCATATGCTTAGATCAATATCTAACAGAGTCGCCAAACTGTAGGTGGTTTTCAGCACCAAAATTATTGATAAGTAGGATCCTTCCACACGCCGGCAGATCGCGATCGCACCGGTTGAACTAAAACGGGAGGTTCTGTGTTTGGAAAACCCTCGCCCCAATTAACGGGCTTGCCTTTCATTTCGACATAGGCTTCTTCGGTGTACCAGTCAACTAAGTCACCATCGCAACGTACTAGCCAAGTACAGCCTTTATCTTTGCCGGCGATAAAATCACCATGGCGAACGCCAGCAGGCCTAAAAGAGTACTGCCCTTCGGTCATGACGCCAAAGTTATAGTCAAAATCCCCTTCAAGGCAGTAAAACTCTTCAAATACCGGGTGATGGGCTAAGGGGTGCTCTACCCAACCGGGTTTTGCTTTGATTAAGCGGGTGTAAAAACCCGTAGCTGGGTCACGATGAAGTAGCTTAATATAAAGACCGGGGACCGGAGTGCCGCCACGTTCAAAATCCATTGGGCTGCCATTTTCAGGGTCTTCAACTTCATACCAGTCCATCGACCTTGAGTCTTGTGTTATGAATTTGTCGCCTTTGTTTTTTTCATTGCTGTCCTGCTCGGCCAGTTCAAAGCCCCAATTACCGTAATCCCTAAACAGCAATATTTCAGTGCCTGGCGTCACGCTTATAGCCGGTGTTAAAACACCTTTAGGGGCACACCAATAGCCGCCTTCGCTAAGGGTTTTATTGCCTACGGTCACTTCGCCTTTTAGGACAAACCATTCTGTTTGGGCGTTGTGTAAGCCGGCTGGGCGTTGCCATTCGCTGCTGAATTCAACTTTAAGCGAAGCGGCACCATTTTCTTCGTCATAGCTCAGGTTTTGTTGCTTGGCATGGCCGGTTGCGTGTTCAAATTCTGCTGGATGCCATATCAGATCACGTTCATCGACTATTTCTACATGTGGGCGCATAAATACCTCTGTCTTTTGTTAGTTACCATAATGCTTATGTTAGATGAATCAATACATTCATGAAAGTTGAAAGTTTCTATCATTATCATTCATAATGGTGAATGATTTTTTAATAGGCTATTTACATGGATCATCGACTATTAACCAAGCTAGGCACCTTGCGGCAACTTGAGATATTTATGAAGGTTGCGGAAAAGAGCAGTATTGCTAGGGCAGCTGAAGAGCTATATCTGACTCAACCAAGTGTTTCTAATCAAATTAAAAAGTTAAGTGATGCTCTGGATATCGTCTTATATGAAGTGATTGGAAAGAAAATCTATCTTACCGAGGCAGGTAAAGAGGTTGTCAGTACGGGACAAGAGCTGTTTCAGTCAATACAGAGACTGGATGAAAATTTGAATAATCTAAAAGGCTTGACCGCCGGGGTATTAAGAGTGGCGATTGTGACTACGGCAAAATATTTTCTGCCGCATATACTCGGGCCTTTTTGTAAACAGTACCCTGATATCGACGTTGAGTTCAAAGTAGGAAATCGTGCCCAGATTATTGATCGACTTAAGAATAATCTAGATGATCTCTATATCTTTAGTGATCCGCCTAATGATTTAGGCGTTATCAAATATCAATTTCTACCTAATCCACTGGCGGTGATAGCCTCGATCGATCACTCTCTCAGTAAAAAGAGACGTTTAACTTGGCAGGATCTAAGTGAGCAAAAGTTTCTGATAAGAGAGCAAGGGTCAGGAAGTCAGGCCGCGATCGAGCAGCATTTAAAAAAACATCGACGTACTATCAAAAGAAAGATGGTGATAGAAAGTAATGAGGCGATTAAACAATCCGTCATTGCAAATATGGGTATAGCTATATTGTCAGCTTATGCTTTGGGTAGCGCTAAAGAGGATAGGTTAGTGCTGTTACCGGTAGAGTCGTTTCCTATTCAATCTAATTGGTATGTGGTGCATTTGAAACAAAAAAAACTGTCATTGCTAGCTGAATGCTTTCTAGACTTTCTGCTGACTAAAGGGCCAAGTTTATTACCGCTCAAAGCTATTGATAAATTGATTAAAAAGGCGAATAAAAGCTAGCCAATCTGCATATTTATAATAAGGGTTTAAAGTGCTTCGGCTGCTTTTTTTCTTTGCTTGGCTGAATCAAGCATAAATTTATTGATGTCTTTTTCGAAGTTCTGTATATCTTCTGGTGCCATAGGTATTCTTGGCGCGGTTATATTTTCATTGCTAATAATGTCTTCATATTCTGCCCTATAAGAGCCCGACTCTAATTGTTTTTTTACCAGCAAACCAACTATCAATAATGCAATTAACAATGAGATAAACTTCATTTTTTATCCTTTTGATTGTACGGCTTTTTTTGGAAAATCTGCTGCGTATCTCTCCGGTTTATTTAGGATACAAGTGTGCTAGATGCTTTGAATAAGCTCGGTGCCAATCTGGTATGCACGCCTAATATGCTAGATGCCAACAGTTTCTAGTAGGCTCAGAGCAAAATTTTACAAACTGCCTAAAATTCTTGACCTGACCCCACATCGTGCCGCGGGGAGCTTAGATACCCATCATTGCCTGCGAGATTAAGATATCGATCAAGCCGGCGACTAGCTTCTCGTAATCCATATCGTCCATACCTGAGCGGATAGTCATTTCTTTTGCTTTAGCGATGATCTGTTGTTTTTCCAGTGGACTTAAGTTGTCGTATTTTTGAAAAATATCGGCTAAGCCACGAGGGTCTTTGCAATAGCTGAGCATGCGGTTGCTGCATTGATTGTCATAGCTTTTACAGTACATCGCTGCTTGGTCAGCGCAGTAATTGGTGTATCTCTTTTGCAGAAAAAGGGCGATTTTCTTTTCGGCTAAATTATTGCGGGTGGCAGCGCGTCTAGAAATCTTTTGTATTTCGGCATTGCTACGTGGACGATATTTACGCTCTAAATAATCGAGATCGTCGCAGCGACTGTCATCGCGACAATCTTGCTTGGCGTATTCCAACCAGTTCTCAACCTTATCGCAGCTTCTGCTGTACTGTTGCTGGCACAACGCCTCAGTCATTGCTGGTTCGAGGTCTTCGCCTTTGTTATCACTTTCAGAGGTGCTGGCTATGGCATCGTTAAAAGCTTCAAGAGTGGGTAGACTTTGAATTTGTTTAGGCTTAGCGGATGAATCATTGAAATAGTTGACGCTGGCGCTGCTTTTGCTGGGCCTGGCATTTTCAGAAGGTTTTTTGTCACTGTAGACAGTATTGCCATTATCATCTTGGTAGCTATAGACTTCCGCCTGGCTCCAGCTCGCTGTTATCAGCAGGGCTAAAATGACACTAATCTTGTTGAGCATGGTCATATGTACTCGAATCAGGTTTCGCGCTGCGCTTAGGCAGCTGTTAGTTTTAATTATAAGCAAGTATAGCTGCTATTTTGGCTGACAGAGTGCGGCTTTTCACATCCCGGCGATTTTTTATGGTCGTCTAAAAAGTCCGTGAGGGCTTACTTTTAAAGGGCTTACGTGACATATGCGGTATCTATTTACTTTTTTGCAGCTGACATTCTTACTCTCTTGCGATGCTTCGGCACAATCTATGGAGCAGGTAGTGGCTGATTTTTCCCAGCCGGGCAGCTTGCAGGTGTTTCAGCGGCAATCTTTTGAGGGCGATACGGTTTATAAACTTGTCGCTTTAGAGGGCGAGCAAGTGTTGCGAGCGACGACCGATGCCAGTGCCTCGGCCTTGTATCAAAAGCTATCGGTCGATTTACAGAAAACGCCGTTTTTGAACTGGCGCTGGCGGGTTGATAACGTCTATGGCATTAGCGATCAGCAGGCCAAGGCCGGTGACGATTACCCCGCGCGTATCTATGTAGTTGTTAAGCAGGGGATTTTTCCCTGGCAGAGCAAGGCGCTGAACTATGTATGGTCGAATACCGATGAAGCCAAGTCCCATTGGCCAAATCCTTTTGCGGCTAGTGCCATAATGATTCCGCTGCGCTCTGCTGCTGATGGCTTAGGTCGCTGGCACTTGGAGCGAGTTAATGTGGCTGAGGATTTTTATCGAGTGTTTGGCGAGCGCATCACTCGGGCGGATGCAGTTGCAATTATGTCCGATTCAGATAACGCCGGTGGAAAGGCGACGGCTTATTATGGCGATATTT
>JBNMPW010000079.1:0-13262 GCA_051277205.1 Oceanicoccus sp.
AATGTGGCTATGGCACAGTTCAAATCCTATCAAACTATACGTCAGCAATTAGATGACACCCGTAGCCAGCTAAACAAGCTAGCTGTAATTGACCAGGCAAAAAACCTACTCATGAATCAACATAATGTCGATGAACAAGGCGCACACAAACTGCTACGCAAGCTCGCAATGGACACCAACCAAAGCCTGCCTCAAGCCGCGAAGTCAGTGATACAAATACTTAATAAACCATGAAGCCGAAGTGCTCCTTATGATCAATCAAATACCTAAACACTTACCCCCCGCCGAACTAGAGCATATTAATGTTGGCTATATGCGACTCAGCGATAGCGCCCCGCTGGTTATTGCTCAACATTTAGGGCTGTATCAAGAATTTGGCTTACACGTTTCGCTGCATCGAGAAATCTCCTGGGCCAATATCCGCGACAAAACCATAGCCGGCGTATTTGACGCATGCCAAATGCTGTCGCCGATGCCATTAATCACCACCTTAGGGGCAACGGGCCTTAGAGTACCCATGATCACCGGTCTGGTGTTATCACTTAACGGCGATGCCATTACGGTTTCTACCTCGCTATGGCAAAAAATGCAGGCGACACAAACAACCGAACACCCCAATAGCCACGACGCACTCAGCACCGCAAAAAATTTGCAGACGGCTCTGGCTAACAATCCCAAAAACAGTATCACCTTTGCCACCGTGCACTCGTTCTCTAACCACACGGTCCTGTTGCGAAAATGGCTACTCGCTGGCGGTATCAACCCAGACACCGATATTCGTATTATCGTGCTGCCTCCCGAACAGATGATAGACAGCTTAGCGCAAGGTGTTATCGACGGCTTTTGCGCCGGAGCACCTTGGAATAGCATAGCGGTTGAATACGGGATCGGTATTGTCGCCACCACCGGGTTTGAAATTTGGAATAACGCCCCCGGTAAAGTATTGGCGGTATTGGAGTCATGGCACGCCCGCCATCCAGCAACCCATATGCGCCTTAGGCTGGCCGTCATGAAGGCCTGCCAATGGCTGGAAGATGGTCACAACCGCGAATTGGCGGTCGACATTTTAGCCGGCAAGGACTATCTGGATTTACCGGCCCACTATTTGCGCCCCTCACTGACCGGTCAGTTTTTTCATGACCGAAAATTAGACCCACAAAGTCACGACAATTTTCTGGTGTTCTCGCGTTATTGTTGCGGCTTCCCCTGGCGCTCGCAAGCAGAAATATTACTCAATGAATTCAGCACTATGCTTGGCAAAGAACTTGATCGAGACAAACTGGCATCACTCGCACAACAGTGCTTTCGCACCGACCTGTATCGAGAAGCGGCCGCCAAGCTAGCCATAAAGAGCCCTAACCAAGATCATAAAACTGAAGGAGCTCATGCCAGCCCTTGGGTACTTGACGACGGCGTGGGACAAAGTATCGAGCTGGGCAGCGACCTAATGCTCCGCAGCGACATTAACCACTAAAACATTTGATTTTTGCGCACTACTTAGGTGCGCAAGGGTATTGCAACGCACTAGCACCACGCAGAAAGTCTTATTTATACCCATAAAAACTCGACCTAGACACCACATTCCCCTATTTACCTAGCCTGCAAAAAACTGGCACAAATAATGTATTAGTAATCATAACAATTGAAATTATTATCAGTCAGAAACGGCTGATACAGGGTAACGATGCCCACTTTGTATCTTGCTAAGCAAGTGACAAAGTGGGCTTTTTTTTTGGGTTTTATTCGATCGCAGGCAATCTTATGGCTAGTTTAAAGAAAATTAAACCACGAACAATTATCAGCAAATGGATAAGCAGCCTATGTATTGTTGCTTTCACATGCTCCGCTGTGGCGGAAATAGGTGAACCTGAAAAGGATGAATTGAAATTTGGTTTTATTAAACTCACCGATATGGCACCGATTGCAGTGGCCTATGAAAAAGGTTACTTCGAGGACGAAGGCCTCTACGTCACCATTGAGGCTCAAGCTAATTGGAAAGTCCTATTAGACGGCGTTATTGATGGCAAACTCGATGGCGCTCATATGCTGGCTGGGCAACCGCTGGCAGCCACCATTGGTTACGGTACTAAAGCACATATTGTTACTCCATTCAGTATGGATTTAAACGGCAACGCTATTACTGTATCAAATGACGTTTGGGCAGAAATGAAAAAGAACATTCCCCATAAAAATGGCAAACCTGTCCACCCGATTAAAGCTGACGCATTAAAGCCAGTAGTCGAAAGTTTTCGCGATGCCGGTAAGCCTTTTAAAATGGGCATGGTATTCCCAGTATCTACTCACAATTATGAATTGCGCTACTGGTTAGCTGCAGGCGATATTCACCCAGGGTTTTATGCGCCACACAAGGGCGACACCAGTGGAACGATTGATGCACAAGCTTTGTTATCTGTTACGCCACCACCGCAAATGCCATCAACTCTAGAGGCCGGTACCATTAATGGTTATTGCGTCGGCGAACCTTGGAACCAACAGGCTGTATTTAAAGGTATAGGCGTACCCGTTGTTACCGATTATGAAATTTGGAAAAACAACCCAGAAAAAGTATTTGGTATGACTAAAGAGTTCACAGAAAAATACCCCAACACCACAGTCCGTATTGTTAAAGCAATGTTACGTGCTGCCAAATGGCTGGATGAGAACGACAATGCAAACCGTCCAGAAGCAGTAGAAATTCTATCTAGGAGTGAATATGTGGGCGCCGACTATGAAGTCATTGCCAACAGCATGACCGGAACTTTTGAATACGAAAAAGGCGACAAACGATCTGTACCTGACTTTAACGTGTTCTTCCGCTACTTCGCCACTCACCCCTATTACTCCGATGCAGTTTGGTATTTAACCCAAATGCGTCGCTGGGGTCAGATTAGCGAACCTAAAACTGACGACTGGTATTTCGATGTTGCCAAATCAGTGTATCGCCCAGATATTTATATGATAGCGGCTAAAGAGCTTATTAAAGAAGGCCATATGAGCGCAACTGATTTTCCACCGATGGAAGGTGAAACTGGCTTTCGTAAGCCGCAAAAGCACTTCATTGACGATATTGTCTATGACGGCAGCAAGCCAAACGCTTACTTAGAAAAATTCCCCATTGGCCTAAAAGCAGAAGTGTTATAGGTGTTAATTAACAACTAACTGAAATACACCCGTCAGGCGCTCTACGCAATATGGCGAAGACGCCTGACAACTATTGAACAGCAAGGGATTTCCATGGAAGCCAGCGCCAACGCCAACGCCAAACTTGAAGGGAGGCGTATCGTCCTTACAGCAAAGCAAATGAGACAAGTCTCTGACAAATTTGTAAAAATAGCGTTGCTACCCGCTATAGGCATAATCATATTCCTTATTCTCTGGCAGGCATCCGCTAACAGTATTGTCACCTCACTGGGTCAATTCCCTGGACCCAGCCAAGTGTGGGAACAATCTAAAAGTCTCATTAACGAGCACAATAATGAGCGAAATAAAGAAATAGCATTTCAAGAGCGCCAACAGAAACGCAACGCAGAAAAACTTGCTAAAAACCCTGATACAAAGATAAAAATCCGTAAATATACCGGTAAGGCTACTTTTATCGACCAAATATTTACCAGCCTTTATACCGTTGGCTTTGGCTTTTTAGTCGCCTCTATAATTGCCATTCCGCTAGGTATCGTTTGCGGCTTAAGTGACACCGCTTATCGCTGCATTAACCCAATCATCCAGACTTTTAAACCGATATCACCATTGGCATGGCTACCGTTGGTCACTATGGTGGTTTCGGCACTCTACGTCAGCGATGACCCCATGTTTGACAAGGCATTTTTAACCTCCGCTTTTACAGTAGCCCTGTGTTGTATATGGCCCACAGTAGTTAACACTATTGTCGGTGTTGGCAGTATTGACCGCGACCTAATTAATGTCAGCCGTGTATTGCAGCTATCGAGTTTTGTACATATTAAGACCATCGTCATTCCCTCCTCTATTCCGCATATTTTTACCGGCCTGCGTTTGTCACTTGCCACCGGCTGGATGGTATTGATTGCTGCTGAGATGCTTGCGCAAAATCCAGGCTTGGGTAAATTTATTTGGGACGAGTTTCAAAACGGCTCATCAAATTCATTGGGGCGCATCATGGTAGCAGTATTAGTAATCGGTTTTATAGGCTTTATTTTAGACAGCTTAATGCTGCAGCTGCAGAAATATATGTCTTGGGATAAACAGGCTACTTTACGCTAATAGCGTTTTCGACAGATGAATAAATTTTTATGAAAGCACCTCGATGAGATCACCGTTATGAAAGACCGTTACTTAGAACTATCTAAAGTTGGCATTGAGTTCAAAACTGACAACGAGCCTTTTCGCGCCTTGCAGAACGTTAACTTAAACATTACTAAAGGTGAGTTTATTTCCCTAATCGGACACTCAGGCTGCGGTAAGTCAACGGTACTCAATATTGTTGCCGGGCTGTATGAAGCCACTGAAGGCGGCGTCATATTAGAAGGCAGAGAAGTTAATGAGCCAGGACCAGACCGCGCTGTTGTTTTTCAAAATCATGCATTGTTACCTTGGCTAACAGTTTATAAAAATGTTGAGTTGGCGGTGAAATGTGTTTTCAAAAAAACCAAATCTAAAGCCGAGATTCGCCAATGGGTTAAACACAATCTTAACCTTGTACATATGGATCACGCCATGAACAAGCTGCCCAGCGAGTTATCCGGCGGTATGAAACAGCGTGTAGGCATCGCACGCTGCCTTGCCATGCAGCCCAAAGTTTTATTGATGGATGAACCCTTCGGAGCATTGGATGCATTAACTCGTGCTCGCCTGCAAGACTCCTTAATGGAAATTCAACAACAACTCGATAACACCATAATTATGATTACCCATGATGTGGATGAAGCGGTGCTGCTATCGGACCGCATAGTAATGATGACTAATGGCCCCGCTGCCACTATCGGCGAAGTATTAGCTATCGATTTACCGCGCCCACGCAATAGAGTTCAGTTAGCAGATGATCCGCATTTTAACGCTTATCGCCAAAAGGTTTTGGAATTTTTATACGAAAAACAATCGAACCCCGATGATACAAAAGCGCAAGTAATCGCAGTGAATGCTGAGCAAGCAAGTAGTGATGGAAGTATTAACGCTGTCGCTAATTCTGCTGATTCAGCCGCCGCTTAGTGTTTGAGTCTTAACGACGATCAATAGGAATATAACAATGTTAAAAATAGTTGTAGTTGGAAATGGCATGGTAGGCCACCACTATGTTGAGACCTTGGCAAACTCAGATGTGGTGGTAGATATTACCGTGATTGGCGGCGAGCCACGGCCCGCCTATGACCGCGTGCATTTATCGGAGTTTTTCTCGGGCCGCGCGCCTGAAGATTTAGCACTGACTACACGTGAACATTATGAAAACTTAGGTGTCAACGCGCACTTTGGTGACCCAGTAAATCAAATAGATCGCGAGAATAAGGTGGTCACTACCGCCGGCGGTCAGAGTTTTAACTACGACAAACTGGTACTAGCAACCGGCTCATACCCCTTTGTACCGCCAGTACCGGGTAATGATTTTGACCCTTGCTTGGTTTACCGCACTATTGATGACCTTGGCATGATTAAAGCCCAGTCTAAAGATGCCAAAATTGGCGTCGTTGTCGGTGGTGGTCTATTGGGACTTGAAGCTGCAAATGCGATTAAAAATATTGGGCTCGAAACCCATGTGGTTGAGTTTGCTCCCGGGTTGATGGGCGTGCAGCTTGATAGTGGCGGCAGTAATATGTTGCGCCGAAAAATAGAAGCGCTGGGTGTAACAGTACATACCAGCAAGGCCACTAATGTTATTGAGCAAGTAGCCTCGGGTGACACCCGCTTAAGCATGAAATTTGCCGATGGCGAACAACTAGATACCGACCTAATTGTATTTTCAGCCGGTATTCGCCCTAGCGATCAACTGGCCCGCGATGCTGGCTTAAATGTAGGCGAACGCGGGGGTATCGAAATTGATTATCATTGTAAAACCAGTGATAGTGATATTTTTGCCATCGGCGAGTGCGCCTTATTAGGCGGTAGAATTTTTGGTCTAGTCGCCCCGGGTTATCGCATGGCAGAATGTGCTGTCAGCCAGCTCAGCGAAAACAAAGAATCGTTTCACGGCGCCGACATGAGCACCAAACTGAAATTGATGGGAGTAGATGTCGGCTCGATTGGCGATGCCCATGGTAAAGAAGAAGGCTCGCTAACATATACCTTTAGTGACGAACGCATCGAAGTTTACAAGCGGATTATTGTCAGCCAAGACAGTACAAAACTGTTAGGTGCTGTATTGGTAGGCGACTGCGGCGACTACGACACCTTATTGCAATACTTTTTAAATGGCATCGACTTACCAAAAGATCCTGCCACTTTAATTTTGCCGCACAATGCTGGCGCCGCCCCTACTTTAGGCGTAGCTTCGCTACCCGCAACCGCTACTATTTGTTCTTGTCATAACGTCAGCAAAGGTGACATTGTCGCCGCAATGGATGAAGGAGCTTGCTCGCTCGGCGATGTTAAATCCAGTACCGCAGCTAGTACCGGCTGTGGCGGCTGTAGTGCATTATTGAAAACTCTAGTCGATGATGAAATGTTGTCACGCGGCTTAGAAGTTAATACTGCTATATGTGAACATTTTGATTTCACCCGCCAAGACCTATTTAACATTATTAAAGTTGAAGAGATTAACAGCTTTGAAAAATTGATAGCTGAGCACGGTAAAGGTAGTGGTTGTGAAATATGCAAACCAGCGGTTGGCTCAATTTTAGCGTCACTTTGGAATGAATATGTGCTTAAAAATGAGCATGTTGGCCTGCAAGACACCAATGATACTTTTTTGGCTAATATGCAAAAGAACGGTACATACTCCGTGGTTCCGCGTATCGCCGGCGGGGAAATAACCCCCGACAAGTTAATCGTGTTAGGCGAAGTGGCCAAGCAATATAATCTATACACCAAGATCACAGGTGGCCAGCGCATCGATTTATTTGGCGCGCGCTTAGAGCATCTCCCTGAAATTTGGAAACTGTTAATTGATGCAGGCTTTGAAACCGGCCATGCCTATGGCAAAGCTTTACGGACAGTAAAATCTTGCGTCGGTAGTACTTGGTGCCGCTATGGTGTTCAAGACAGTGTATCGATGGCAATATATATCGAAAACCGTTACAAAGGTTTACGCGCGCCCCATAAATTTAAGTCAGCAGTTTCAGGCTGTACCCGCGAATGCGCAGAAGCCCAATCAAAAGATTTTGGTATCATTGCCACAGAAAAAGGTTGGAATCTCTATGTTGGAGGTAATGGCGGTATGAAACCTCGCCATGGTGATTTATTTGCCACTGACTTAGATGATATAAGTCTCATTAAATATATCGACCGCTTCTTAATGTTTTATATCCGTACCGCCGATCGCCTGCAACGGACCTCAGTATGGATGGAGAACTTAGACGGTGGTTTGAATTATTTAAAACAAGTAGTGATAGAAGACAGCCTAGGCATAGCCTGCGAACTTGACGAACAAATTAATCGTATTATAGATACTTACCAATGTGAATGGAAAACGACTATCTCTGACCCCGAAAAACTTAAACGCTTCAAGCAATTTGTTAATTCACCCGCCAAAGATGAGCAGATAGTTTTCATTCAAGAGCGCGGCCAGCCCCGTCCCGCTAATGATAGAGAAAAGCTAGAACTTGAAAAAACGGCTTAATAGGAGCGTCTTCAATGCAAAGCACACAAGAAAAATTCTCGACAATCACCGTTTGTAAACAATCGGACTTAATTGTCAACTCAGGTATCAATGCCTTAGTTGACGGCCAACAAGTAGCGCTATTTTATAGCACAACTGCAGAACCCAAAGTTTATGCTATCGGCAACTGGGACCCTATCGGGAAAGCCAATGTGTTATCACGCGGTATTGTTTGTGACATAGATGGGCGCCTTACAGTTGCCTCACCTCTTTATAAACAACACTTCGATTTAATCACCGGCAAATGCCTTGAAGACAGCGAGGTGTCGGTGCCTGTCTACGACGCCAGCATTGTGGTTCAACACGTACAAATCAAACTGTAGAAACAAATGGCGAATACTTGCAAAACCAAAACAACCTGTCCCTATTGCGGTGTTGGCTGCGGCATAGAGGCAACGGTTAAAGATAATCGACTAATCGCTGTTACTGGTGATGCCAGCCATCCGGCAAACCTGGGTAAGCTCTGCGTCAAAGGCACTGCTCTTAATGAAACAATGGGCGAGCATGGCCGACTATTAGCGCCACAAATTGAGGGAGTCGAGGTTAATTGGCCTACCGCGATTAAAACGGTAGCCGCTAAACTAAATGCGATACGAAACCAACACGGCCCAGCTGCCATCGGCTTTTATCTTTCTGGGCAGCTACTCACCGAGGATTATTATGTCGCCAATAAATTAGCCAAAGGCTTTATTGGCACCGGCAATGTCGACACCAACTCACGACTTTGTATGTCATCGGCTGTGGCAGGCTACAAGCGCGCTTTTGGCAGCGATGCTGTGCCCTGTAATTATGAAGACATAGACCACTGCGACTTATTAATTATTACCGGTTCAAATGCCGCTTGGACTCACCCAGTATTATATCAACGCATGGTTGCCGCGAAAAATAACAATCCCAATATGAAAGTGGTCGTGATTGATCCACGTCGCACCGCAAGTTGCGACATCGCCGACCTGCATCTCTCCTTAGCGCCAGGTTCAGATAGTTATCTATTCAATGGTTTACTTAATTATTTATCCGTCAATAAAAAAATTGATAGGGACTATATTAACGCTCACACCGAGGGCTTTGATGAGGCTATCTCAGCGACCGACGAACTCAACGTAGAGACCGTCGCCCGCAACAGCCAACTGAACATAGACGATTTATCCACCTTCTATAAATGGTATGCCGATACTGAAAAAACTATCACTTTTTATTCTATGGGTATTAATCAATCAGCCACTGGTACTGATAAATGTAATGCCATTATTAATTGTCATTTAGCGACTGGGCGAATTGGTAAACTTGGTGCAGGGCCATTTTCAATTACCGGCCAACCCAACGCTATGGGCGGCCGTGAAGTTGGCGGCTTGGCTAATATGTTAGCAGCCCACATGGATTACTCGGTAGAAAATGTTGACCTTGTAAGCCAATTTTGGCAAAGCGACAACGTCAGCCAACAGCCGGGGCTGAAAGCAATCGACCTATTTGATGCAGTTGCCAGTGGTGAGATCAAAGCGATTTGGATTATGGGCACCAACCCGGTGGTCAGCATGCCCAATGCGGACAAGGTCAAAGTAGCGTTAGAAAATTGCGATACCGTTATCGTTTCTGACTGCATTGAGCATACTGACACCACTGCCACCGCTAATATTTTACTCCCCGCCACCGGCT
Organism: Oceanicoccus sp.; assembly: GCA_051277205.1. GTDB lineage: Bacteria > Pseudomonadota > Gammaproteobacteria > Pseudomonadales > Dasaniaceae > Oceanicoccus. The sequence continues at coordinate 9,440 of JBNMPW010000079.1, forward strand.
GGGGTGAAAAATCGGGCACGGTGACTAATTCAGAGCGCTGTATCTCACGACAACGTACTTTGCTCACCGCACCTGGAACGGCTAAAGACGATTGGTGGATCATCAGCCAAGTGGCGCAGCAAATGGGTTTTGTTGAGGCGTTTTCTTATCAGTCAGTAAGAGAGGTATTTAACGAACATGCAGCCTTAAGTGGCTACCACAATAACGGCAATCGTTTATTCAACATCAGCGCCTTAAGTGATCTCACTGACGATGACTATGAAAACTTTGAACCCCAACAATGGCCGTTAGCAGAGAGTCGTAATAAAACACGCTTATTCGCCGATGGCATTTTCAATACCGACAGCGGTAAAGGTCAGTTTGTCAGCACCGTTGCACAGCTACCTAAGCAAGAATCTTCCAGCCAATATCCATTCATTTTAAACACCGGTCGCATGCGCGATCAGTGGCATACCATGACGCGTACAGCACGGGCGGCGCGGTTGTTAGATCATACTGAGCAGCCTTTTGCCGCCCTTAATACCGCCAGTGCAAAAAAATATAATATTGAACAAAATGATTTGATAAGCGTGTCATCAGAATACGGGAAGATTGACGTTATCGCTCGCATTGATGACAACATGGCAACTTCCGAGCTCTTTATACCGATCCACTGGAACCAGCAATATGCCAGCAATGGCCGCGTCGACAGCTTAGTGGCACCGATCGCTGATGCTATTTCAGGACAACCGGAGTTTAAAGCAACACCCGTACTACTAGAAAAAATTACCGTGCCGCGCTGGGCAAGTATTGTTAGCCACAAAAAAATTGATTGTAGTCAATTTATCTATTGGAGTTGTTCACACTTGGCAGATAATCAGGGTTACCTTTTCCAGGCCGCTGTTGATGAGCTGTTTAGCTGGCAAGATTTTATTGCTACTAGCTCCAATGATTCATTAGCTTATGAACACTTTGCCAACCCCACCAAACTCGACGAGCGTTTTATTTGTTATACCGAAAAAAACCTAGAGTTGGCCATTTATAGCCATAGTGAACAGCAACAATTACCGCAGCGAAACTGGCTACAAAGCTTGTTTCAAAAATCTTTGCTGGGTACATCTTACTGGTCTATGTTGACCGGCGATGAATATTCACAGAAAAACAGCGGTCGAAATATTTGCAGCTGCTTTAAAGTCAGTGAAGAAAAAATCATTAACGCCATTTATAACGGCGCTGATAGCCTGCCACAACTAGGCATTGAGCTTAAATGTGGCACTAACTGCGGCTCCTGTATTCCAGAATTAAACCAACTGATAGCCCGCTGCAGTCTAAATGGGAAGCTCTTAAACTGGGCGTAATGCGGCCGCAATGGTTGGCCACCTACCTCACTGAAATAACCACAAAGTGTGTGCCCTATCTATTGGGTCACATAACTTCCCGCTTATCGCACTAGCCCTCCATATCACCACCCCCCATAGATTTCTTGCCTCAACTTTGCATTTATTTACTTACGTAAGGTCGCTAAAGCAGTAGAGTACATATCATAAAGTATATCTTCATAATGTAAGAACTCATGCCATGAAATTTCTATTTGCCACTGTGCTACTCGACCTGATTGGCTTTGGTATTGTTATTCCAATTTTGCCATTTCTGGCACCAGAAATGGGCGCATCAAATCTCGAAATTGGCCTGATTATAGCAACCTACTCGGTCTTCAATGGCCTTTGTGGACCGTTCTGGGGCCGCCTAAGTGATCGCTTTGGTCGTAAGCCCATTATCTTAATCTGCCTGACAGGAGCGGTAATTTCATATATCGGTCTGGCTTTTGCCACTAGCTTAACCATGATTTATGTCTGGCGCGCCTTTGGTGGCTGGATGGCGGGTAATTTTGGTGTTGCCTCAGCGATGATCGCTGATATGACCACCCCGGAAAATCGCGCCAAAGGTATGGGGATGATTGGTGCGGCCTTTGGTTTAGGCATGGTTATTGGGCCCACCTTAGGTGGCGTGTTAAGTGGCAATGGCGCATCTTATGCACTTCCATTTTTCGTTGCAGCGGGACTTTCTACTGTCGCCATTATCGCTGGCTTCTTCTTACTGCAAGAAACCATGACCCCAGAAAAGCGCAATGAACATGCGGCTGAACAAGCCAAGCATGACAAAGTATCGTTGCTGGCGATGCTAAAACAAACACATAACACCGTCTTGGCGTCAGTCTTCACCCTGCACAACTCCTGCGTCAGCATCATTAGTTTTCTATTTCCGCTGTGGGTTGCCAGTCTTCTAGAATGGGGCCCTCGCGATGTCGGTTTTGTGTTCGGCATTCAAGGCTTACTCATGGCCTTTGTACAAATAAAATTGGTAGGCCCAGTATCAACCCGCATGGGTGAAGTTAACTTCTTACTGATGGGCATCGGGATCACCTGTGTCGGCTTTATCGTTGCAACGCTGGCCAATACATCGCCGTTTATTCTGCTGGCATTCTTCCTGACAGTCACTGGCTCAACCATATGTTTGCCGATACTCAACTCGATCACATCTAAGCGCACACCTTTCCGTTTCCGAGGTCAGATGATGGGCACCACCTCATCGATGTCGGCATGGGGGCGCGTTACCGGGCCATTAACAGGTGGGGTTATATTGCATTTCTATGGCTTCACCGCCGCCTGGATAGTGGCATTGTCACTCAGCATTATTTACTTGGGCTGGGCATTTAGCCAACGGGGCATTGCTAATGAAGAAGAGTCTCCGAATACGCCACCTGCGAGTTAAAAACTACATTTCTTATGGATAAAATAAGCAGCCTGCTGGCTGCTTATTTTATCCATCAAATTTACCACCAAGCATCAATAACTGCCTTCAACTTCCTGGCTTGTCATCACCGTACGGAGTCGATCACTGTCTTCTTTACCTATCATTTTTTCCATTCGCGGCCAGATATGGTCGACTTCAGGCGACAAATAATTAACGCGGGTTAATGAATCGCGCATGGCACTGCGCTGTGCTTCGCCAGCTTGCAAGCATTGTTCTGGCACACCATTTTCAATCAGGTCGAGCGTGCGCTCAACATAGGTTTCACAAGCTTGTGTTAACAACTCGAAATTTGAAAATGGGGTGGTTGCCGCTAGGGCCCATGGCTGCAAAATCGACATTTGTAATCTGGGGATAGCACCCATGCGCCCATCTGCTAGTGCACGGACTTGATTATTGATATCTTCCAATGGCAAAAATACATGCTGTTGATACTTGAGGTTAACCGCTGGGTCAGCCCGACCCACACAGTTCATGAAGAAGCCTAGATTGGGTGGTCCATCGTGTTTGGGGTCAAAAGGGGCGTCGACTTCTGGGTCGTAAAAAACGCATTCGATAATAGCATGTGGTACTAGGCTCTCGGGCTTGGTAATTACGTGAACGGTGTTTGCTTCCATGCCAACTGGAGCAAAATTAAGGCGTAAATGCAGTACTTTGAGTACCTCCGGGTGGTCGCCGCCGTCAACCACTTGCAAGTAGCCGAGATTGCCAAAAGCCGGATGGCTATATTCTTTTATGGTTGACGCTGGCGTACAGCTTAAGCCTAATTTGGCAATCGTTTTGTCAAACAAATCGTCGATAAATTCTGAACCGACATTACTTTTTAATTCGCTCACATGCTCACCCTTATTGTCCCTTCAAGATAAAAAAGAATATAGCGTAAATTACACAGACTAAGGCGAGCGTGCTATATCCTTTACCTGCCTTTACATAAAACGCGATGCTAGCTAACCCTTCTAAAGACAGCGCTGCGAATATTTCAAGCAGGGATGAAACAAACTGTAACCGGGAGAGCTAATAAGCCTTTGCAGAT
>JBNMPW010000080.1:0-13116 GCA_051277205.1 Oceanicoccus sp.
TGTCGCTATGCTGGGTGGCGCTGTTGTTATCAGCGTACTGCTTTACCTGAATCGCCCATCGGCAGAAATTGCTGAACCTGCCTATAAGCCGGTGACAGTTGATGCTGCTCAAGTAGTTAAACAAAACTTGCGGATACCGGTACAAGCACAAGGTACAGTTAGCCCCTTGCGTGAAACAGCGCTGCAGGCAGAGGTGTCTGGACGTATTATTGAAGCCGCAGAGAATTTTTTAGTGGGTGGTTTTATCGCTACTGGTGATGTGATGTTGCGGATCGACCCCCGCGATTACCAGACAGGTTCACTACGTGCTCAGTCCGTACTGCGATCAGCTGAAAGCAGTCTTGCGCAAGAGAAGGGTCGGGCTCAAGTTGCGTTGCGGGAATGGAACAACTTACCCAAAGGCGGTAAACGCAGCCAAGACGCCACCGACTTATATTTACGCAAGCCACAATTGGCTGAGGCCGAAGCGCGTTTGTTGGCCGCTCAAGCCGATTTAAATACCGCCCGCGATAACCTTGAACGGACCATTATTAAAGCGCCTTATGATGCATTGATAAGCGCCAAACACGGTGAGTTAGGCCAGTTTGTAACGGTAGGTACACCGCTCGCTGATATCTTTTCTGTTGAACAGGCCGAGGTACGTCTGCCTATCCCTCAAAGTAAGCTCGATTATTTGGAGCTGCCCACCGGTGTAGAGGCTTACAAAGGCAATGCCAAAGTTGATCTATACACCGAGGTTGCCGGAGAGCGTAAACAGTGGGTTGCCAGTTTGCATCGCACCGAAGGTGTTTTCGATGAACGTTCTAGAGTGCTTTATACGATAGCGCGTATCGAAGATCCTTATGCACTCAAAGACCCTGCAGGTCTTGTCCTGCGCATGGGGACTTTTGTAAATGCCAATATTCAAGGTCGTGAATTACAGGGTGTGGTGTCATTGCCGCGTTATATTTTACGGGCCGGTAATCTGTTGTGGGTGATCGACAAAGATAATGTATTACGAAACCGCCAGGTCGCTGTGCTGCGTGCTGGTGGCGATCAAATTTATGTCAGTGCAGGTTTGGAGAATGGTGAGTTGGTTTGCCTGACGATGATGGATTCCTCCTTTACGGGAGCCACTGTTACCCTTCAGTCCAATACCCCGAGCAATGAATTGCGCCAAGATGGCCAAGCATTGGTCAAGTTGAGTGCAGATCGTGAGGCAGCTTCAGAATGAGCCAGCCCCAAAATCAGCTGCAACAAACCGGTATTATTGCTTGGTTTGCTCGCAATCCAGTGGCCGCCAACCTGCTGATGATTATTATTGTCGTGGTGGGTATCGGTTCGGCCAGCAAGTTACAGCGGGCCATGTTTCCAATGATTGCCTTCGATATGATTATTGTTACTACGGCCTACCCGGGCGCAGCGCCAGAGGAAGTTGAGCAGGGCGTGATCCTGAAAATCGAAGAAGCGATTAACGATGTCGATGGTATCAAACGGGTAGAGTCTGACGCCTTTGAGTCTCTTGGCCGGGTAATGATCGAGGCGCAAGACGGTGTTGATACCGCCAGATTAGCCGATGATATAAAAAGCCGTATCGACGGTATCGCGCATTTTCCTGAAGATGCCGAGCGCCCGATTGTCAGTCAGCCAGATGTTTTGTTTCCGGCACTAACGGTTCAGATTTCTGGCGATTTAGACGAGCGCAGCATGAAATCCTTAGCTGACCAAGTACGGCGAGACCTGCTGGCATACCCAGAGATATCGAGTGCCGATGTGGTCGGTGCTAGAGATTATGAAATAGGTATTGAGATTTCTGAACAATTATTGCGTGAGTATCACCTAACGTTGGGTGACGTCGCTCAGCGTATTGCCGCCTCATCATTGGATCTGCCTGCAGGCTCAGTACAAACCCGTAACGGCGATATTATGCTGCGGACCATGGGGCAGGCTTATGTGCAGCAGGATTTTGAGCAAATTATTCTCAAAACCTGGCCCGACGGTACTCGCCTACTACTGGGCGATATTGCAAATGTTGATGACGGCTTTATCGATGCTCAGGGCTTTGCCGAGTTTAACGGCGAGTACTCATTGGGGGTGAATATCTTTGCCATGGGGCGCCAAGATATTATTGAAACCGCCGAGGCCACCAAGGCCTATGTGGCAGCAAAACGCAGCCAGCTCCCTGCTGGGGTGTCGTTAGAGATCTGGTCTGACACCACCTATTATTTGGAAGGCCGCTTAAAAATGATGGTGAAAAACCTTGCTATCGGTACGCTGCTGGTATTTATCACTCTGGCTCTGTTTCTTGAAATCAAGTTGGCTTTTTGGGTGATGGTGGGTATCCCTGTCTGTTTTCTTGGGGCGATGATTTTCCTGGGCACTGCTTATATTGATACCACGCTGAATATGATCAGCCTGTTCGGTTTTATCCTAGTGTTGGGTATCGTGGTGGATGATGCCATCATTATTGGTGAAAGCGTCTACAGTGAGCAGGAGCTCCATGGCCGTAGCATAGAGAACGTTATCAACGGTGTTTATCGTGTATCCACCCCCGCGACATTTGGTGTACTGACCACGATTATCGCTTTCACCCCGACCTTGTTTGTGGCGGGTTTATTGGGTGCGATGCCGGCATCGTGTGGCTGGGTAGTTATCCTCTGTTTGATATTTTCATTAATTGAATCCAAGTGGATACTGCCTGCTCATCTTGCGCACAGTAAACCCACCCGCAACACTTGGTTGTTGAAAATCGACCGAGTGCAACAAGCCGTTAATAAGCGCCTCAGGCACTTCATCGATAACCGCTACAGTCCGTTACTTCAGCGCTGCATGGACTACCGCTATAGCACGCTGGCTTTTTTCTTAACGCTGCTCATTCTTGCTTCCGGTTTACTGACCGGTGGCGTGGTGCGCACCGTGTTATCTCCGGGCATGCCAGGTGAATTTATCAAGGTCGAAATACGGATGTCGGAAGGCTCCCCTGAAGAGCGCACGCAACAGGCTATCCGCCAAGTGATTACAGCCTTGCAGCAAGTCGATAGTGACTACAAAGAGTCCTCAGGTAATAACGGTGGTTTGGTTGCTCACATTGGTGCCTATGGTTTTGACCGCATCAACGGTGAGGTGAATGTGGAGTTGACTAAAGAGGACCGGCGGGATATTTCAACCTTAGCCGTTGAGAAGCTCTGGCGGGAGCAGGTTGGCACTATTCATGGCGCCGATGTACTGTCTTTTCAAATGGATGATGGTCCCAGTATCGGCCCCAATATTGCGTTAGATTTAATGCACAGTGATTTTAGCGTGCTACGCCAGGCCTCTTCGGAGCTAGAAGAGCAGCTTGGTCGTTACGCTGGACTTAACGATATTCGCAATGGTGCTAGCGACACTGCCGATGAATTTCATCTCGATATTTTACCCGAGGCCGAGGCGCTGGGGTTGACCCGTTTCGACCTTGGAAGCCAGCTACGCCACGCTTTTTATGGTGCCGAAGCGCAGCGAGTGCAGCGCGGTATTGATGAAATCAAAGTGATGGTGCGCTACCCGCGAGCTGACCGTGAAAACGTCGCCAGCCTCAATAACATGTTTATCCGCACCCCCGATGGAGATGAAGTACCTTTTGATAGTGTTGCCAGTATCGAGGTGAAGCAGGGTTTGTTGACCTCTACCCGCATTAACTTTGAGCGCGCCGCCGAAGTCACCGCCGATGCCGATATCGGTATTGTCGAGCCGGCTAAAGTGATGGCAGATATTGAGTCTCGTATCATGCCAGAGCTAATGACAAAGTATCCGGGTCTGCGCTGGGAAATTTCTGGTCTTTCCGAAGAAGAAAACAAAATGGCCATTAGTTTGTTAGTCGGTTTTGGCTTGGCGCTCTTTGGCATTTACGCGGTGCTGGCTATTCCTACGCGCTCTTATTTGCAGCCGTTAATCATTATGGGTGTTATTCCCTTCGGTATTATTGGTGCCATTGTTGGTCATTGGTTGACTGGGAACATCATGAGCATGATGTCGATAATGGGCATCATTGCGCTCAGTGGGGTGGTGGTAAACGACAGCTTGATTCTGGTTGATCACGTCAACCGAGAGGTGGCCTCTGGTACGGATAAATTCACCGCCGTAAAAAAAGCAGGCAGCCGCCGTTTTCGGGCTATTTTGCTGACATCGATGACAACATTTCTAGGGCTGGCGCCGATGTTATTGGAGCAAAGTTCTCAGGCTAAGTTTATGGTTCCAATGGCGGTTTCATTAGCCTTCGGTATTCTTTTTGCAACGGTTATTACTTTGTTGCTGGTGCCTTGTTTGTATTTGGTGCTGGATGATTTGGATCGTTGGTGGAATAAGCGTGGTTCGGTTGAGGTGGCTAGTACTTAAGTAAGGTCGCCGATCTCGCCCGGCAGGCGAGTTATTTCTTCTGTACGGCCAAAAGAAGTAACCAAGAAAAAGCCGCACAACTACGTTGCTCGTCGATTCCATATGGGGAGGATGAATCAAAATCAAAAGCGAAACCAAAAGATTTTGAGTAATTGTTACTCTGCCCTCAAGCACTGTTAACTGCTGGCGTTAATCTTGTTTCTGAAGAGTAACGGTCAAAGTCTTACTCTCGCCAGCAAACCATTTTTGCACGTATAAACTACCGACGATGGGCGCTTTACCCGGTTCGGGTTGTTCTTGGTAGCGCACGCTGTTTTTGGTTTCTTTTTCGTAGATGAAGGTAATGGATTCTGTGGACATTGCTTGTGCCTTTGGTGGTTGTTATATGCTGAGTGCATTGATAGAGAGTTTTGGCCTGTAGTTTTTGTGCTCAGCTCATTTAGGGTAGTTGTCGATAATGTCAGCCAATTGGTTTTCCAGCCCACCCAAGCTGGCAGAATAATTTTGCCATTGCTCTAGCCCAGATCTATAAATAGGTTGTCGTACCTGCTCTGAGCTGGCAGTTCTTACGGAGCGTTTAGTTTCATGAAAGGATAAGCAGGCGCTTTCAAACGGCAGGCCGCAGAAATTCAGTAACCGTCTAACTTGACCTTCGAGGTCTTCAACGATCTGTTCATAATGAACGCGTAAAACTTGCCCCGGTAACACCTCATCCCAATGCGCCATCAAATCAACGTAATCGCTATAGTATTGCCCTATATCATTAAGGCTGTAGCTAAACGCCTGTCCTTCAGCAAATAGCTGTTTATAAGCACTAAAGCAACAGGCCATTGGGTGGCGTCGAGCGTCTATGATTTTTGCGTTTGGCAGAATAAGTTTTATCAGCCCTATATGACGGAAATTATTTGGCATTTTGTCGATAAAAAAGGGCGATTGTTGGCGATAAACCTTGGTCTCTTTTAGATAACGACTACCCAGATCAATTAAAATTTGCTCATCGAGTTCAGCAATGACCTCTGGGTATCCAGGTTTTCCCCCATCAATTTGACGCCGCCTTAGTTCTTGTGCGTAAGCCAGTATGTTGGGTAATTCCAAGGTGCCATCAACCTGAGAATGAGAGGATAAAATCTGTTCCAGTAAGGTAGATCCAGCGCGCGGTAAACCCAAAATAAAAATGGGGTCTGCCGAAGGGTCACCACCCCCTTTCAAATTGGCGCAGCGCTCAGCGGTAAAAAAACGACGCTGCTGGTGTAGCTCGGCGCTCATGGTTTCTGCGTTATAACCACTTTGTTGCTTTTTTAGGGTATTACCCTGTTGATAATAGTGAAACGATTGTTCGAATTGTTTTTCATCTTCATAGGCCTTTGCTAATGCGAAGGACAAGTACACCTTATCATTCAGCCGCATTGAAAGAGGCTCAAGCGCCAGCATCGCACTCATTTCCTCATCATCAAAACGATAGGTTTTCAGGTTGGCCAGCGCATAATAAGCCTCACAATGTTCTGGGTTTACTGTGGCAGCTGCCTGGTAGCAGGCAATGGCCGCAGTGGTATTACCTGCGGTTTTCAGGGCGTGCCCTTTTGATGTTAGGGTACTAGTATCACTGGGTAGTTGCGTTAGCACTTTATCAAAGTATTCTAGAGCGGTATTAATATCACCCGCTTGCATGGCCTCGATGGCGTATAGCGATTGGAACTGGGGGTTTTCAGGCTGGCTTTCCAGCAGTCTCTCCGCTTGCTGCAAAGCCTCATGGAACCGCTGGCGCTTACGTAACAGCTGAAGATAATCAATCTGTAGTTGGCTATTGCCAGGCTCAAACTGACAGGCATTCTCTAATAATATTTCCGCCTCTTGCATCGCGCCTAATTGACGGGCAATGGCAGCCAACAATCGCATGGCCTCTACATTACGTGGTTGCCGCTCAAGTACTTGTCGACATAATTTTTCCGCCTTCACTAATTTGCCCTGAGCTAACAGGTCGGTAATCGCTATCAGTGCTTGAGGCATATCTTTTAAGCGCTTTAGTTGTGCCAAAGGCTGCTGCGCTAGATCGGGTCTATCTAATACTTTGGCCAGTTTTGCCTGCGCCTGCCAGCTAGATTGCAGTGCAGGATTGATCTGAGTCGCGCGCTGAAACGCCGCTATAGCTTGCTGATTAAGGCCTTGTTGCTGTAGCAGGTAGCCCTGCTCCTGATGACCTCGGCCATGTTCTAAATTACATTCAAACAGTTGGTTTAAATAATCCTGAGCTTGAACAAGTTGCTGCTGATAGCGTTGACACACTGCCGCCATATACAAGGCTTCTTGCAACGCGGGGTTTGATGTTAATAGCAACTCTAATGACTTCAGTGCGGCAGTAAACTGTTGCTGGGAAATCTGCTGTTGTACCGCTTTGAGTTGTTGGGCTAATTCATTATCTTGCATCTATAGGCCTTAAAATACCGTTAGTTGTTATTTTCAAAAGGGAACACTGCGCGTTAAACAGATCACTCTGTTAAGCCTGCGTCTAGCGCCAATATATCTATCGATAATGATAAATCATTGTCGCAGACATACGGTCAACAAACTATAAAATCAAGACTATGTTATATCGCAGCCACAAAAAACGCCTCCCGAGGGAGGCGTTATACGTTTGCTGCCCTAAAAATCTTTAGAAGTTATAACTAAAGCGCAAGCCCATAGTGCGTGGACGGGTAACCGTATTACGCTGCTTGTTGTAGTTAGCATTACCCGATATTTCAGCGCGTTCATCAGTTACGTTATCTATAAAAAGCTCTGCAGTCCAAGCATCCTCACTAACACCCGCCGTTAGCCCAAGCATTGTCCAGCTATCTAAGGCATAGCGTTTAGTGGTGATGATGTCGGTATAAGCCTCATCAGAATAAGACATATGCCCCATCACGTGAGCCAGAGCACCAGACAGTAAATCCCACTCATAGCGAGCTTGGAAAGTGAATTGCAATTCAGGCGCAAAAGCTAAGCTATCGCCTTTTTTCACGACATCTGTCGGCACTAACACTTTAGTGATTTCTGTATCTAACAATGAAAAGCTACCATTAAGTGACAAGCCAGCTACCGATGAAGGCATCCATGTTAAATCACCTTCCATGCCCATAACTTCAGCATTGGCAGCATTTTCAGCAAAAAACAAGTTGGTAATATCTGGATTAAATACACTCGCTTGCAAGCGCTCAATATCAACAAAGAACACCGTACCATTGAAGCGTACAGTTTGATCCAGCATGTCAGCTTTCCAGCCAAACTCGTAGTTAGTCACTTCATCCGTATCAATGGCATAAGGCACGGTATACCCTGCTCCATCAGTCGCACCACCGGGACGATTTAGCAGGCCAGGGCGGAAACCCTCAGACCATGTTGCATACAGCAAAACATCTTCTATTGGCGTCCACGCAAGAGAAACCTTGCCAATAACACCATCCGTTGCCGCCGTATCGATACCTGCTGCCCCACTTTTACTAAATAGCAGGTCAAGGTTTCGGCCATCTGAAGGCTCGCTAATGCCTATTTGACCTCGGCTTGCGGTATTGAAGGCTCCTGTCGCACTCCCTTTAAGGTCAACTTCTACATCATACCAACGCGCGCCCACGGTCAGGCTTAACTGTTCGGTTAAGTCGTAACTTAACTCACCAAAGACCGCATATTGTTCATCGGTACGCAGTACATCGTTAACAAACATCACTCCTTCTGGCCAAACACCTTTACGGCTTGCCGAAGAATCTTGATTCGATACTGAAGGACCATAACCCACTGCAACTGGAGCTGCACCATTCCAACCACCATCGGACAATGTCTGCTCTCCGCCAGGGTAAGTAAAATCCGTGAGTTCACGAAGTTCTAAATCACTATAAAACGCACCAAAAGTCGCTCGTAGTGCTGAACTTTGATCCGTACTAAAGCGTATTTCATGAGAAATGAACTCTGAAGTCACCTTGTTTTTGGTAAACATTTCTGGCGATTGACAATTTCCAGTAGGATTTGCCGCTCCAGTATAAGTACCCGTCTCATAAGCAACTGTTCGATCACAGACGTAATAAGGTACAGATCCGCCCACATAAAGATAATCCGTATAATCCACAAACTGATTAGCTTCGCGATCAGTAAAAGCGCCGGTGTAAACCATATCCAGCTCACCAAGCCGACCAGTCAAGGTCCAATTAAAGCTGTCATAGCTGTCTTCTAAGCTATCGGGAGTAAAGCGTTGAATTTCAAGCTCATCTAATTCTGGGTCAACAAAAAATACACCCTCGGTATCAATCGTTTGCTGAGCGGCGCCTACCAACAACTCCCACTCGTCATTAATCATCCAAAGGCCGCTAATCCGCATGCCAGAGTAAGTCGTATCATTGAAGTTGTCTTCAGTACGATTACCGTTATTGGCTTCTATAAAACTTACGCCACCGGGAGCGCCGCCACTAAATGCCGGGCTTTCAGCTACCGAGCGGGTACCGGCAACATTATCGATATAACCACCTTTGTTATCGACATAAACTACTGCACGAGCAGTAAAGTTATCGGTAAGCGGGATATTCACCACGCCTTCAACATTATTACTAGGGTCGCCGCTTTCAGTCCACGCCGCGCCCATTTTTAACTTACCGGAAAAACCACTAGGGTCTGGCTTGTTAGTGATCAAACGTACGGTGCCTGCCTGAGAACTGGCGCCAAATAGGGTGCCCTGCGGCCCTTTCAAGACTTCTATCCGAGCTATATCCGCGGTATATACATCAAGATTACGCCCCGGCTGGCTTAACGGTTGCTCGTCAAGATACATGGCAACATTGGGCGCTAACCCTGCCACACCAGACGTTGTAAGGTTAGGCGTGGTCGAGGCAATACCCCGAATATAGACTGAGCTTTGACCAGGACCTGAACCGCCGGCGGTAACACCGGGCAGTTGAATCAGGTAGTCATCAAAACTAGATATACCCATCTGATCCAGTGATTCCTCACCCAAGGCGGTAACGGCAACCGCTATATCCTGAGTACTGGCGGATCGCTTAGTGGCTGTAACAACCACTTCTTCGATCTGCGCTTGGGTAAAACTACTCATACTGGTAGCAATTATGGCGCTCGCCAAGACATTGCGTTTAAACATGTAAACTCCCTAATAATTTTTATACGATTTGTTGACGGTAAAAAACCGTTCAACCTCTAATATTTTGTACTCTAAATAATTTTCGGGGGTAATACTAAGTCATTCAGGCCTTTAAGGCCAATTATGCTGACAATTAATGTATATTAATGGGAGATCAACGATATTAAATATTATGTACTCTAACTATTTAATGATAGTTAGGCAGTGTTAGACTACGCACTTCAATAGACATCAAAATAAGAAGCCGATAAGTATATGAGTCAGCCCAAAACAGAGCATTACCCGACGGATTACTTAGTTGGCCAAGATAATCTCGAAATATGGGGTATGGATGTCCACAATCCGGTGTTTTTTGTTAGCGCCAGCTTGATCATTTTATTTGTAGCCGCCACGGTTATGTTCCCAGATTCGGCCAACGCCATTTTGGGGGATATAAAGCTCTGGTGCCTTAGCAATTTCGACGGATTTTTAATGGGCTCTGCCAGTTTCTTTCTGTTGTTTTGCTTAGTGCTGGTTGTGTCACCGGCCGGTAAAATTCGCCTGGGAGGCGTTGAGGCCACGCCAGATTTCAGCTATGTATCGTGGTTCTCTATGTTGTTTGCTGCAGGTATGGGGATCGGGCTAATGTTTTGGGGTGTCGCTGAGCCTATGGCCTATTTTAGTGGTTGGGGAGGCAGCACACCTTTTGGCGTTGAGGCTTTCAGCCCACCAGCGGCTGATCTTGCGATGGCAGCAACGCTCTATCACTGGGGTCTGCACGCATGGGCTATTTATGCCATTGTCGGTTTGTCACTGGCGTTTTTTTGTTACAACAAAGGCATGCCTCTAACATTACGCTCTGCTTTTTACCCCATATTTGGGGACAGAATTTGGGGTTGGCCAGGGCATTTGATCGATATAGTTGCGGTGCTGGCAACCATTTTTGGTCTGGCGACCTCGCTTGGCCTTGGCGCATCACAAGCCGCATCAGGCTTAAACTTCTTATTCGATGTGCCCAATACGCTCAATACAAAAATCAGCATTATTATTGGAGTTACTTTTCTGGCTATTATCTCGGTGGTAAGGGGCTTAGAAGGTGGGGTTAAAGTACTCAGTAATATCAATATGATGGTGGCAGCTTTACTGCTGTTGTTCGTTTTTATTGCCGGGCCGACAATGGCAATTATTACCGGTATAGGCACTACAGCTTACACTTACTTTACCGAACTGATCCCTCTAAGTATTTGGGCTGGTCGCGAAGATCAGCAATGGATGCAAGACTGGACGGTATTTTACTGGGCCTGGTGGGTAAGCTGGTCGCCTTTTGTGGGCATGTTTATCGCTCGTATTTCTCGCGGCCGAACCGTAAGAGAGTTTTTGGTTTCTGTGCTGCTGGTACCGACGTTTGTCACTTTGATATGGATGAGCGCTTTTGGCATCAGTGCGATTGAACAAGCAAAAAATGGGGTGGGTGAGTTAGCCAATGGCATGAGCGACGCAAGCCTTGCGACCTTCCAAATGCTGGAGAATCTCCCCATGCCTGAGATCACTACAGGTCTAGGTATTGTGCTGGTACTGGTATTTTTTGTTACCTCATCGGATTCTGGCTCATTGGTTATCGATAGTATTACCGCCGGTGGTAAGCTCGATGCACCGGTGCCGCAGCGAATATTCTGGGCGGTAATGGAAGGCTTAATTGCCGGCGCGTTATTATTCGGTGGCGGCAAAGCAGCACTTGGCGCACTGCAAGCAGGAGCCATTGCTACAGGGCTGCCATTTACGGCCTTCCTGCTAGTGATGTGCGTGACGCTGTACCGAGAATTGCATGCTACAGTGCGTCAGCAAAAGCTAGAGATTACGGCAATGCATCAGCTATAACTGAGCTATTTTTTTGATATATTTGATATAGTAACGTCGGCACATTTACAGGCAGGTATTCGTTTTGAGCAGCACCGATGAAGTTTTAGTTTCTTTGCGTCGCGTTATTCGCGCAACGGACCTCCATTCTAAATATTTGGCTAAAACCACAGGGTTGACGACGCCTCAAATCCTGCTGTTACAATCTATTCGCGATAGAGGCCAGGTAACCATAGGGGAGCTGGCCACTGAAATAAACCTTAGCCAAGCCACCGTCACCACCATTTTAGACCGGCTTGAAAAAAGAAAGCTGGTTTACCGTGAGCGCTCAGCCCAAGACAAGCGGAAAGTGCACGCCTATTTGACCGATAGCGGTGCTGAGACGCTAAAGGCTGCGCCAACGCCGTTACAAGAGCATTTTACGCGACAATTTGGTGACCTACAGAATTGGGAGCAAACCATGATTATTGCGTCATTGCAGCGGGTGGCCCAAATGATGGATGCTCAACACATAGACGCATCGCCGGTATTGGATATCGGTAATATAGACCGGCAAGGAGTCGCGTCTGAAAGCACTGAATTTTTTACCAACACAGACTCAACAGAACAGTAGCGGAAAAAACTAATCTTATCGTCTACATCTTGCAAGCATCCCCCATATATTATCGACAATGGCAGAAAGTAATCCGACCCATATATTGGCTGTCGTCACACCTATATCAAGCCGGCTGCAAATAACACGGGCTTAGATTTTCCTAGATAAACCTTTTTCCAAAATGACCAATATATAAGCCAAGAGGAAAATAACGATGGCGGTATAACCGCCCCAGGGCGTTGTTAAATCAAGATTCTCGACGGCGCCGGTTGCAGCCATGGCCGTTGATGAAGTGATGAGGGTTAGCAATAGTAAAATTATGCTGGGCATTAAAATAGTGTTCACAAATTGACACGGGTGAAGGTGCGATAGACTGGCATGTATCTATTAGAGCAGTATGATTGAGATCAGACGAAGGCTAGATTTTTCTGGTTTTTGGTCAACATCAGCCATTGGCAATTAATAATCAATGTGTGAGAATTAGTATGTTTATGCACCCTGACAATTAATTGCCGTACTCCGAGGGCTTAGGGTAAAGTGGTCAAGAAAAGGGCGTTTGTTCTTCTTATGCTCGACGAATTTGGCTTGTCGGCTACAGATACAAGCACAGATATGGTATGTCGTTAGCTGTTTGATGGTTAACTTACCTAGCAAACAGGGTAATAACTTGTATAAATGTTATGAGTAAATTTTCTGAGACATTAAATGCGGAACAGCTATTGCAGATAGTTCTAGACACTATTCCTTTGCGTGTTTTTTGGAAAGACAAAGACTCTAAGTTCTTAGGCGCGAATCAATTATTACTCAATGACCTTGGCTTAGACAAAATTAATAGTTTAATCGGAAGATCTGATTTCGATTTTGCAGTAGACCCTCAAGATGCAGAACATTTTATAAAAGATGATGCTGAGGTTATGCGATTAGCACTGCCGAAGTTAGATATTGAAGAGTCACAATTGGTACCCGGCAAAGCCCCGAAATGGTTGAGAACTAACAAAGCACCTTTGATTAACGAAGATGGCAAAGTAATAGGTATTTTAGGTACTTATGAAGATATTACTGCACAGGTTGAGTATAGACATCAAATAGAAAGACAAGCTCTGCTAGACCCTTTGACCGGTTTGGCTAACCGGCGTAAATTGCATGACGCATTAGCAAGTTATGCAGCCTCTCATGCGGGTTTGATGTTCATCGATCTCGATTTATTTAAGGCCGTAAA
>JBNMPW010000081.1:0-13021 GCA_051277205.1 Oceanicoccus sp.
TGGTGACAATTATGAGGCTATTGATCAGCGCTATAGCGTTTTATAATTAGTTTACCTAGCTGAGATGAATGTACTTCATCCGGGCCATCTGCAATTCTTACAAATCGGGCATAGCCAAAAATACCGGGTAGTGGTGTGTCTTGGCACAAGCCCATGCCACCGAAAATTTGCATGGCTCTATCGGCAACTTGTTGCGTCATCATTGGAACAACAATTTTGATCATGGCGATAGAATCTTTAGCATCTTTGTTGCCATGCTTGTCCAGTTTATCGGCGGCCGCCAGTGTTAATAACCGTGACTGCTCAATCTCGCAAGCAGACTTTGCTACTTGGTCACGGATAACGCCTTGGTCGGATAATTTTTTACCGAATGCAACACGGGATTCCGCTCGCTTGCACATCAGTTCTAAAGCACGTTGAGCGCCACCAATTAAACGCATGCAATGATGAATTCTGCCAGGCCCTAAACGACCTTGGGCGATTTCAAAACCTCTGCCTTCACCAAGTAGTATATTTTCGACGGGAACTTTTACATTGTCTAATAGTATTTCGCCATGTCCTTGTGGGCTATGCATGGTGGAAAATACTTCTAGCGGTCTAACTAATTTCACCCCTGGGTTATCCATTGGAATGATAATCATTGATTGTTGGATATGTCTTGCTGCTGTGGGGTCAGTTTTACCCATTACAATCAAAACTTTACATTGAGGGTGATACACGCCGGTAGACCACCATTTGCGGCCATTGATAATATATTCGTCGCCATCTTTTGTAATGGAGCATTCGATATTAGTAGCATCTGAGCTGGCAACATCAGGCTCAGTCATTAAAAAAGCTGAGCGTATATCGCCGCTTAATAAAGGTTTGAGCCAGCGCTCTTGCTGTTGGTCAGTGCCGTAGCGGGCCAGCACTTCCATATTACCTGTGTCTGGAGCATTACAGTTAAAAATTTCGCTGGCAAACTCAACCCTACCCATAATTTCAGCCAGAGATGCATACTCAAGGTTTGAAAGACCGGTAGAATAATCACCATATTCAGCCGGTAAAAAAAGATTCCATAAACCAGCTACCTTTGCTTTTTCTTTAAGCTCAGCAATAAACGGCGGCACAATCCACAAGTTTTCAGGGTTGCGAACAAACTTTTCATACTGATGCTCAACTGGGTAAATATGCTCATCCATAAAGCGGTTGAGTGTGTCTATAAGGTCGGAAACTTTTGCTGTTTTATCAAAGTCCATAATCTACTCTCAGGCGGGTACGGCGCCGCAGCTACGCAATTGTTGAATTTCATCGTCAGACAAGCCGAGGCTGGATAATACTGATTCAGTGTCATTACCTTCTGCTTGAGGTTTTTGGGGTTTTTCACACTCGCTTCGGCTAAAACGCGGAGCGATGCCTGGCTGCATATTACCGTCTATTTCTATAAATGTGGAGCGCGCAATGTTGTGTGGATGGTTGGGTGCTTCGACAAAGTCAAGCACTGGAGCAAAGCAGGCATCACTGCCTTCGAGTATTTCACACCATTGATCGCGAGTTTTTGTTTTAAACACTTCGGCAAAGCGATGTTTTAGTTCAGGCCACTGACTGCTATCATTTTGCTCGCTAAATTCCTGTGGATCTAATGCCGCTTTCTCGAGTAATAGCTGGTAAAATTTCGGTTCTATGGAACCGATAGATATGAATTTTTTATCCGATGTTTCATAAGTATCATAAAAGTGCGCGCCACCATCAAGTAGGTTGGACTCCCTTTTGGGGGTCCACTGTCCCATGTTGTAGAGCGAATAAAACACCGACATAAGGCTGGCCGTGCCATCGGTAATAGCAGCATCTATAACTTGGCCTTTGCCCGAGCTGTTACGTTCATTAAGCGCTGCAAGGATGCCCATGACTAAAAATAAACTGCCTCCAGCATAATCTCCGACCAGATTAAGTGGCGGTATAGGTTTGTCTTTATTACCTATAGAGCCGAGCGCACCAGCGATGGAAATATAATTAATATCGTGACCAGCTACTTTAGCCAGCGGTCCGGTTTGGCCCCAGCCGGTAATGCGGCCGAAGATTAAGCCTGGATTTATGGCGTGGCAAGCTGCTGGCCCAACTCCTAGTTTTTCAAGTACTCCGGGCCGAAAACCTTCAATTAATATATCGGCGGTTGCAACCAACTTTAATAAGGTTTCAACACCTTGAGGATGCTTTAAGTTCAACGCGATGGACTTTTTACCGCGAGAATTTACATCTTTGTCTGATGCACTGGCGATACCGCTTGGCTGTCGCGAGCGTTCGACGACAATCACCTCTGCACCCATGTCGGCGAGTAACATACCCGCATAGGGGCCGGGACCAATGCCTTTTAGTTCAATAACTTTTATGCCTGTTAAGGGGCCCATTGTTATCTCCTAAAATAACTGTGCAGAGTTTGACGCTGCTACGTAAATGCTGTGGGAAGATACGACTTTATTGCTTGAAAAAAACATCCGGCATTGATTCTGTATTAGGGGATGCATGCTCAATGCCGAATGCGAAGGGAAAAATTATCCAGTCACACTACCGAAGGTTAATTCGGGAAATCCAGTGTCAGCTGATTCACGAAGCTTATCGTAATAAACATTGGCGCCACCGAAATATATCAGGACCCTTGGTTCATGATTGTCGATGTTGGCCCCCATCATCCAAGAGTTAACTTTGTCACCTTGGTTCATCAGTGTCTGTACGTGAACCTCCGCCACATGGGCTGACCATTCATCCTCCGCTTCTTGCTTGGGTATGCATAGATTGTGGCCTTCAGCTTCCATTTTCTTAATGCAGTCGGTTATCCACATAGCATTTTGTTCGATGGAGGTCGGAAGGTTAGCAAAGGGCGCCTGAGGGCCTGTTATAGTAAACATATTTGGGAAGTCAGAGACGCATACGCCCATGATTGATTTGGACGTCTTATCCCATTTCTCTGCCAAGGTTTGTCCGCTCTCGCCACGAATGCTAAGTGCTTCAAGTGCGCCGGTGTAGGCTCTAAACCCTGTTGCGAGAATGATAATGTCGAATTCAAAGTTGTTCTCTTGCGTGCGAATACCCGTTTCGGTAATTTCAACGATAGGTTCACGGTTCTTGATATCAACAAGTTTTACGTTGTCTCGGCTGAATGCCTCAAGATAACCATGGTCTAGGGGTGGGCGCTTAGCAAATAACGGATATTCACCAGGTTCAGGGCATAAAACTTTTGCCAACTCTGGGTCTTCGATACGCTCTTTCATCTTATTGGTGATGAACTCAGAAGCCATTTTATTGGCGTCGGGATCGACAAGTAGGTCGTCAAATGTCTCAAATACCCAGCGGAAACTACCGGTCCACTTATCTTCGAATATTTGCTGACGTTCTTCTTCAGGGGTATCGACGGCATTACGACCTACCGGACTGTCAAAGGCCATGCCGAAAACATGGTTGCGGCACTTAGCCGTAATGTCGTCGTAATTATCCTTTATTTCTTTTTCCCACTCTGGCGTCATTGGTTTTTGCATGGCAGGTAGAATGAAGCTTGGTGTACGCTGGAATACGGTAGCACTCTTCGCTGTTTGTGCGAGCACAGGTAGCATTTGAACAGTGGTTGCTCCGGCCCCGATAATACCAACACGTTTACCTGCGGCGTCTAAACCTTCGGGCCAGCGGGCAGAGTGGAAGAGGGTGCCTTTGAAGTTTTCTATTCCGTTAATTTTTGGAATCACTGGCTCAGAGATCATCCCCATGGCGCTGATGAAATACTTACAGCTATAACTTTTGCCATCAGCGGTTGTAATCTTCCATGTACCGCTGTCCTGCTGATATTCTGCGCTTATAACTTCAGTGTTCAGCTGGATGTGAGGCCACATGTCGCATTCATCAGCAACAAAATGCATATAGCGGTGAGTTTCTTCCCACGCTGGATAACGCTGAGACCATGTCCACTTCTGCAACAGCTCTTTAGAGAACGTTAAGCAGTAATAATAACCTTCACTGTCAGTCATTGCTCCGGGGTAGCGGTTCCAGGTCCAGGTGCCGCCAATATCAGAAGCTTTGTCAAACACGTTTACCGACAAGCCGGCTTCGCGTAGGTAGTGAATCATTGCCAGACCGGCAAAACCTGAACCGATTACAATGGCATCAAAGTCTGTCTTGGTATTATTGCTCATATCTTCATTCTCTTCTGTGCGTGTTATTCTTCTGTGGGCAGAAAATGTCCATACTTTTCCATCGCAAGTTCGCGCATAGTTTGAGTATGGTAAGAGGGGAATAGCCCAGGTGCTGCTTCATAGTCACGCAATACAGTACGAGCAACAGTCACCTTGTGAACTTCGGAAGGTCCATCAACCATACCCAGTTCCGGTATATTGGCCCACATGGTCATCAGTGGTGTTTCATCTGAAACGCCGATGCTGCCATGCAATTGCATCACCCGGTAAATAACATCTTGAAGTACTTTTGGTGTGGCAGCTTTAATCGCTGCAATTTCTTTGCGTACTTCTCGGTTATATTCTTTGTGTTTGTCTATTAGCCATGCTGTGTAGAGAACATGTAAGCGGTATTGTAAAACTTGTGTGTAACAGTCAGAAATTTTGTCTTGAGTCATTTGCTTAGTCGATAACAGTTCACCTTTTGTGGTGCGACTTAATACTCGCTCACACATCATGTCCATTGCTTTTTGCAGTACACCGACAGTGCGCATAGCATGGTGTACTCGACCCCCGCCTAAGCGTGTTTGTGCTACTAAAAATCCTTGACCTTCTTCACCCAACAGGTGATCGGCTGGCACACGGCAATCAGTAAAACGGATATAACCATGCACACCATCACCTTGTTCGGCGTAAGGGCCAACAGCGCTATTGCGCAGGATATCCATACCGGCTGTATTTTTTTCTACCAAAATAATCGACGCACCTTCATGAATGGGTACATTTGGATTAGTAACAACCATGACTAATAGAAATTCTGAAAAACGGGCGTGAGATGCAAACCACTTTTCACCATTTATAACCCATTCGTCACCATCGCGTGTTGCTACACAGGTAAATTGCGCAGGATCAGAACCGGCTTGGGGTTCTGTCATTGAATAACAAGAAGCTATGTTGCCGTCTAGTAATGGCTGTAGATATTTTTTCTTTTGGTGCTCGGTACCAAAATGGGCGAGGATTTCAGCATTGCCTGAATCAGGTGCCTGACACCCAAATACACTTGGCCCAAAACGACTGCGGCCAAGGATTTCATTCATCAGACCAAGATTCACTTGGCCATAACCCTCACCGCCTAATTCTGGGCCGATGTGGCATGCCCATAGGCGCTTCTCTTTAACGATAGCGCGAAGCGGTGCCATGGCAGCGGCGGCCGGAGATGCTGGGTCCCAAGGATCACCTGGTCCACGGAATATAAGATCCAGTGGTTCAATTTCTTCACGAGTAAATTTATCTACCCAGTCTAATTTTTCTTGAAAATCGCTATCTGTCTCAAAGCTCCAACTCACTGGGCTGTACTCCTCAAAGGGGATGATTGTATAAGGTGTCGTATTACTAGTGGTGGTAGTCACAACGTTAACTTGCTAGACTCGAACAAGCAAGTCTTGAATTAAATTCAGGTATAGGGTTATTCTGTACAAAATTGATAGGAAAATCTACCCATGTCGAAAGAAAATGTTTGGTTGGTCACTGGCGCTTCCCGAGGTATTGGTCTGGAAGTGGCTCGGCGTGTCGTTGCAGCCGGAGAGCGAGTTGCTTTGCTAGCTCGCGGTGAGGCGGTGCTAGCGGTGGCTGAAGAATTGGGTGAAAACGCCTTTGCGGTGCAAGCCGATGTTAGCGATAGCATATCTGTACAAGCGGCGATTGATCAAGTGCTGGCTCGTTTTGGGCGTATAGATTCTATCGTCAACAATGCTGGTCTACATCGTGGTGGCAAAGTGGGGCGCTTAGCTCTTGATGATTGGCAGGCCGTGATAAATACCAATTTAACCGGCGCGCTTAATGTCATTAGCGCCGCTCGTAGCAGTCTGTCCGAAGGTAGTTCGATTGTTAATATAGGCGCCGTTGTTGGCTTTCGCGGTTTTCCGGGTGACGCCGCTTATGGGGCCTCAAAGGCAGGCCTTGCTGGTTTAACCCGCGCCTTAGCCATTGAGCTGGCGGGAAAAGGTATTACTGTTAATCTGGTAATTCCCGGCTTAGTGTTAACAGATATGACGGCTGAACTGTCGGACAAGGCCTTGGAATCTATGCGCAAAACGGTACCCATGGGACGCTATGGTGAGCCGGAAGAAATCGCAGAGGTGATTGAGTGGGTTGCTCGCTCGCGTTATATGACTGGCGCTTTTGTGCCGGTGGATGGCGGGTTAATGTCTAGCTTTGGTGTTCCTCAGTGAGCTTGCAGGCTGAAAGATTTACGCGCTGGGCACAAACCGAACATGGTCTTCAGGGTGCACGTATTGAAAAAGAGCTAAGCGGCGGCAACTCTAACCTCACGCAATTAGTGATTCATGAGCAAGGGCAATTAGTTATTCGCTCCGCCCCAGCCACTACTATTTCTCCCAAAGCGCATTTAGGCGTCCAACGTGAAGCGACTTTTATGGCCGCACTTGCAGGCCATGCTCCGGTCCCTAGAGTACTGGGCTGGTGTGAAGATACTGAAATCTTAGGTTACCCCTTCGCACTGATTGAGTTTATTGATGGTGTCGCTATCACCGAAAATTTACCGACCAGTTATGACAATGTTGACGCATTAAATGATCTCGGTCTGCAATTGGCCAGTGCCCTTGGTAAGATCGCCTGCGCGCCATGGCGGGAGTTGGGGTTGGCTGAAATGGGTCGCCCCGAGAATTTTTTAAAGCGACAAATAGAGCGCTGGCTTGAGGTGCGTGATAGCCAGCCGACCCGTGATTTACCCGAAATAAAACGCTTAGGTAACTGGCTGCTGGATAATTTACCGGCAAACGGCCCGATCGGTATTTTCCATGGCGATTATCATTTAGATAATACCTTGTGCCATCCACAGCGCCCTGAATTATTAGTAGTTATTGATTGGGAAATGGGAACCATAGGCGACCCATTGGCTGACTTGGGATTATTGCTGATGTTTTGGGGCCCTCGTGCTGTATCGCCACCGGGTTTTGCGCATGTACAAGCAGCGACGCGCAAAGACGGTGTTATCAGTCGGAGAGAATTGGTTAAAGCCTGGCATAAAACGAGTGGCATAGAGCCACGCCATCTTGAGTTTTATTTGTGTTTCGCTTTTTGGCGCTTGGCCGCGATTGTTGAAGGTGCTTATGGGCTTTATCTTGAGGGTAAAGTCGATACCGATTATACGCGAGGTCTTGAATATGATGTCCCCGCATTGTTGCAAGAAGCCGCCTTAGCTGCGGAAGGTGAATGGTAATGCAAGCGACGATGATGCAAATGCCAATGACGGTACAAATGATTATGGATCATGGCCGTAACGTATTTCCCGATTCTCGGGTAGGCGTATTTAACGGCGAATCGATGATCTACAGCAGTTACGCTGAGATCGCCGATAATGCCGCCCGCTTAGCATCCTGCTTACAGTCTTTAGGGATTGTACTAGGAGATCGAGTGGCGACGTTTAGCTGGAATAACACCGCACATTTCGAAGCTTATATCGGTATCCCTGCTATGGGCGCGATTATGCATACCGTTAATATTCGACTGTCACCGGAGCATATCGCTTATATTATTAATCACGCTGAAAACCGTTTGCTGTTATTGGATGCCAGTCTAATTGATGTCTTTATGCCGGTGCTGCCATTATTAAAAACGGTAGAGCATATTTTACTGATCGGTGACGGCGATCTTAAAACGGATATTGAAACCTCAAATTATCGTCAGCAGTTAGCGGCTCATCAGCCTTTACAAGATTGGCCACTATTAGATGAAACTGCAGCCGCAGCTGTTTGTTATACCAGTGGCACCACTGGCAACCCGAAAGGTGTTGTCTATAGTCATCGCACTACCTTCTTACATTCACAGGCCTCTCGGGCGGTTGATACTTTCGGTATTTGTGAGGGCGATCGGATTTTACTATTACCTGCGATGTTTCATGCCAATGCTTGGGGTATGCCCTATAGTGGATGGTTGAGCGGTAGTGATTTTATTTTGCCCGGCCCGCATCTTCAGTCTTCCGCAATCAAAAGAATGATTGCGTTAGAGCGCCCCACAATAACCGCGACAGTGCCGACTATTCTCGGTGATCTATTGCGTGCTGATTCTAACGATCTAGACATGAGTTGTTTTCGTTCAATTATTTGTGGCGGTTCGTCGGTTTCTCCGGCAATGATTGATGCTGCTAGGGAGCGCTGGGGGGTACCCGTTTTGCAAGGTTGGGGGATGACTGAAACCAGCCCATTATGTGCGCTTTCGCATCCGCCTAGAGATTTTAACGGTGTTGCTGAAACGCAATGGCGAACCAAGAGTGGGCGTCCTGTCGCGGGAATGCAGGTTAGGGTGGTTGATGAAGAGGGTAATCCTCTCCCTCATGATGGTGCGTCGGTTGGCGAGTTACAGTTACGTGGTCCTTGGGTAACCGCGGGTTACCATAAAGGTGAGTCGCCAGATGCGTTGAGTGACGATGGCTGGTTGCGTACCGGTGATGTCGGTCATATTGATCAACGTTATTTTGTGCAGCTCACTGATCGTACGAAAGATGTGATCAAATCTGGCGGTGAATGGATATCGTCAGTAGAGTTGGAAAATATTTTATTGGCTCACCCCGCAGTACTTGAAGTGGCAGTGATTGCAACGGCTGATGAACGTTGGCAGGAGCGACCGCTGGTGATTGTTGTGGCTGGGGAGGATATTGATGCTGTGCAATTACGTGATTTTTTAACGTCTAAAGTTGCTCGTTTCTGGATTCCAGAATACTGGAGTTTTGCTCAGGAAATACCAAAAACCAGTGTTGGAAAGCTGGATAAAAAACGGCTGCGTGATTTAAATGAAGCGGGTGAACTTAATGTTGAGGTAGTACGCTAATGACCGGTCGACAAGCAGTGCAGAGTAATGAAGGTCGCAAGACTCAGGCTGAACGAACGGCGCTTTCGGATAAAAAAATGTTTGAAGCGGCGATTGAATTAATTAACGAACACGGAACACAAAAAACCACGCTAAAAGAAATTGGGGAGCGGGCGGGTTATAGCCGAGGTTTAGCTAATTATCGCTTCGGTTCTAAAGATGGCTTGATGCTGGAGTTGTTCGAACGCTTTGATGTTCGCTGGAAAGAGCATTTACAAAATTATGTTGCTAACCAAAGTGGCTTGGCAGCCTTGCTGCAGGCATCAAGTGCGTTGCGTGACTTTTTAAAGAAAGAGTCTGGCTATTTACGCGCTATGTATTTGCTGTGGTATGAGTGCTTAGGGCATGAAAGTGATATGCGCCGGTTATTGACTGAACATCACGATGTTTATCGTCATGATGCTATGCGTTGGATTGAAGAGGGTATTGCGGCGGGTGAAATTAAAGCCGTGACCGACCCGGTTCAATTCGCTGCTCAGTACTGCGCCTTTAGTTTCGGTATTGTTTATCAATGGCTGGTTAATTCTAAAGCCCTGGATCTAGACGCCGTATTTACTAATTATATTGATAATACGATTGTCCTATTGGCTAACCCCGATCATAACAAGGAGCAAGCATCATGAGTAGACTGACAAGAGAAAACGGTAAATCAATTTATTACGAAGACTATGGTAATGGTGATAATGCCGTCGTATTAGTACATGGATGGGGTACCACTGTTCGCGCCTGGGACTATACCTTACCGGGTCTTGCAGCCGCAGGTCATCGCGTTGTATTACTCGATCATCGCGGTTGCGGTCAATCCAATAAAGATTTTGCTGATATGAGTATTGAAGCGATTGCCGGCGATGTTGCGGCGCTGATTGAGCATCTTGGTTTGGCGGGCGTCGTTTTGAACGGTTGGTCTTTAGGTGGTGCGGTAGTTATTGCTGCTGCCAGTCAGTTAGGTGAGCGCTGTAAAGGTGTTGTGCTGACTTGTGGCGCTACTCCATGCTATTTACAAAAATCAGATTACCCACACGGTGGTACCGAGCAAATACTCGCCGATACTATGGCGGCAATGGCGGCTGACAGAGTGAACTTTCTCAACGGCTTAGCCGCTGGCTCTTGTGCCAGTGAAGTAACTCCACAAGTAGTTGATTGGATGTGGCAGATGTTTTTACAGTCCTCACCGTTAGCGGCGCAGTCCTTGGCGGCTTTAGGTCCGTTAGATCAGCGCGCTGAATTAGCTGCATTGAAGATCCCAATACTGAGCTTTGTTGGCAGTCTTGATCTGGTGGTTGACCCTGCTGTTTGTCGTTCGGTGGCAGATTATGCCGATGATGTCACTATCATTGAGTGCACGGCTTCAGGCCATGCCCCTTTTATTGAAGAGGGTGAACTATATCATTCAGAGTTACATCATTTTATCGCTAAACAATTTTAAGGAATCGTTTTATGACTACTGTGAATTACGGCCTATGGTATGACTTTCGTAACCCTGTGCAATGGCGTCAGCCTTTTGAAGAGTTTTATGCAGAGCGATTTACCCAAATTACAGATGCTGAAAAAATGGGTTTCGCATCATGCTGGCTGACTGAGCATCACTTTTGTGATGACGGCTATACACCATCGCCGTTAGTGCTGGCTTCGGCGATAGCGGCACGTACTGAGAAAATGCGTTTGGGCACAAACTTAATGCTGTTACCTCTCCATGATCCGGTCCGCGTGGCTGAAGATGCGGCGACTTTATCATTGTTAAGTGGGGGGCGTTTTGATCTGGGTGTTGGTATTGGTTATCGCCAAGTAGAGTTTGATCAATTCAAACGCAAGATATCCCATCGTCCTAGTTTGATAGAAGAGGGCATTGAAATTTTACGCCGCAGCTGGAGTGGTGAGCCGGTCAATTTCACGGGTAAGCGATTTGAAGTGGGCGACCTGCGAGTACTGCCAACACCAGAAACAAATCCAAAAATTTATTTGGGCGGTATGGCAGTGCCGGCTGTTCAGCGTGCCGCGAGGGTAGCCGATGGTTTTCTGTCTACGGGTGGCATCGGTATTGAAATTTATAATGAAGCGCTCGAACAGGAAGGTAAATCGATTCAGGATGGCGATGTGATTTTAGGTTCTTGGGCCATTATTGCTGAGGACCCGGAGGCTGAAGCTGCAAAAGTCGCGGATCATGTATTATATCAAACTAATGAATATATTAAGTGGGGTGCATTTGGTCCGCCTGATAAAGCAACGTTGTTTGAGACCGGTGCGCAAGCGATTGAAAATGGTTTGTATGAGTTGTGGGATGCCGATATGGCGGTGACTGAACTAAATAAGCTAGTGAAGACTAATCCTAATATTCGCGACATTCATTTTTGGGCACAGTTTCCTGGCGAGTCGGTGGAGTCGGGTAATAAAAGGCTGCGATATATTGCTGAGAAGGTATTGCCTCGGTTGGGCTAGATAACGGGTTGGTGTGCAGCGGTTAGTTTGTGGCTTAGTTATTTTAAACCACTCATGGTCAGGATGCTGTTTAGAAATAAACGATGAGCGTCATCCTGATCAATGTCTGAATCAAAAAAGACCGCCGAGCGCAAACCGATCATCAAGCTGTAAGCGATTTCGGCGGCGTCTTTATTATCATTCATAAAAACAGCAGGGCAGGCTTCGAAGATGTCTGCAAGATAGCTTTTACAGCGTTCGTCAAAGTCACGTTTGGTAATTTTTAGTACTTGGTCATTAACCGCGGCGCCAAAACACTCCAGCATAAAACCAATTTCTTTGACGGTGCTAGCTTCACCCTTAAACCAGAAATCCGTTAGCGATTGAATTTGTTCGCGGGGTTCTTGAGTGCTGAATTCATCGATCTTCTCCAAAAAGTTTACCGACACATTCTCAAAGTATTGTTCAAGAATTGCCTCCTTACCTTTGAAGTAATAGAGCAGGTGACTCGGAGACATATCAGCACCTTTGGCGATGTCTGCCAATGTGGTCTTGACATAGCCTTGGGTCAATATGCAGTCGTGCAGAGATTTGTAAATAAGGCGGCGGCGTTTGTCTCCGCGGCTATCACGGCGGCCGGCTTTTGATCGTCTAGGTATCGTCGTTGGCATCGAGTGCACTCTACCATGTTAGGAATTACGATGGCAGTGTGACTATTACCTTTCTAATATAAAACATCTAAACTTGAATAAAGTTCAAAATAAGCCTAGTATCCAAAATATTATATAAATAAGGGGTTTTTATGTCTATTGAAGGTCTTTGCTTTGTTATCACGGGTGGCGCGGTCGGTATTGGTGCAGGTACCGCAAGACTTGCCGCCCGTCGCGGTGCAAAAGTTGTTGTGTCAGATATGAATGATGAACCCGGCGAGGCGCTGGTCAGTGAAATTAATGGGACCGGAGGCAAAGCGATTTATCAACATTGCGATGTGACCAATGAGACAGATGTAAAAGCTTTGATGGCGGCAGCCGCAGCCGCCTTTGGTGGTATTGATATTTTGCACAATAACGCCGGTATCCATGAAAGTATGGTGTCGAGTGATTTATCGCTAGAGACAATGTCGCGCGATACTTTTGAAAAAGTAATGGGCGTGAATCTTACCGGCGCTTGGCTGTGTGCGAAATACGCGCTGCCGTATCTACGAGACAGTGACAATGCGTCTATTATTAATGCGGGCTCTACCAGTTCTTTATCCGGATACCCACAATGCCAGGCTTATGGTGCCAGTAAAGGTGCGATTATGCAGCTGACAAAAATGTTGGCGGTTGATCTTGCGCCTGACAGCATCCGTGTAAATTGTTATTGCCCAGGATCGATTCATACTCAAATTGTTGATAAGTTTCTTGCTGCAGCCCCAGACCCAAAGGCGATGCTAAATACCATGACGCAAACCCATTTGGTGCCGCGGATGGGTAAGCCGGTAGATGTGGCAGCGTTAGTTTGTTTTTTAGCCAGCCCAGAGTCTGAATTTGTGAATGGCGCGGTATGGGGTATTGATGGTGGCTCATTAGCTTGGCGTG
>JBNMPW010000082.1:0-12854 GCA_051277205.1 Oceanicoccus sp.
GTGAGGCGGTAAAAAAGGAAATACTAGCAGCAAAGCCGACGCCGGCAATAATATCATCACTGCCCAACATGCTGAGAAAAAGTATGTCGATGAGGTCAACTAAGAACACCCCGATTAAACCCACTGCACTGGTGGATGTCATAACCCAGATATGACGCATAACAGAGCCACTGACAAATTTTGCGGGTAGCGACCTAGGGCTGGGTTTGTTAGGCATGCAATAAACTCAGGGGCTTAGCAGTGGCTGCTGAAAAAAAGGAGCAATGGTAACACGTTAGTAGATGATGCCGCCGATGATGAATATGTCAGGGCTAGATTATATATTCTGGTAGTTAATGCTCAAGATTTTGGGGTGTGTAGCCGTGTGACATGACCTGTTGCCAAAGTAGGTTACTGACACCGTTGGTAGCGGCGGGTTGCAATTGTCCCTGTACGTCTCTTAAGCCGAGTTGCTGCCATAGGGACGATACTTCACCCAAACTCTTGCTGTCGACAGACATTTGATAATTATCGCTAAACGCTGAACTTTGGCTTAGCTGATCCAACTTTTTTATAATGTCTATAGCACGCCAGCTACGCCGTTGCAGTATACAGCATAGCTGCAGTTCGCTGAGCGCTTCATCCAGCGATTTACCTTGTTGCCTCAGGGCTATATCGACCGTTAAAAAATAGCGCACACCACTCCAGTAGACCCGCATGAAACTTCGGTTCTGCCACATTACTGGGCTCAGCTCTTGTAAGCTCATCGTGGGTGCTCTGTTATCTCGTTGTCCGCGTTTAAAGCCTCGGTTAATACGCTGCCATGCAGCTAAGGGTTCAATAATACCGGCCCTGGATAAGATCAGGTTTTGGTAATAACTGGCCAACCCCTCAGAAAACCACATGTCGTCATCGCCGGGGTAGGGAATCATTAAATGACTGAATTCATGGTAGGCTGTCCAGTCATTGACTAAGCTCTTGAGATCGGCGCTGGGCTTAACCAAAAACTTAATACCCTGCTGCGGCCAGCGAATAACTTTTGCAAACGGCACGACTTCTTTGCCGCTTAAATAGGATTGTTTTTTGTTACTCGTATAGGGTTCTAACTCGATATGAATATCAGGTAATGGCAGGCGCCCATAAACATGCAGCATTGCGCTGCTGACTTGCTGCTGCCATTGGAGCATACGCTGTTGTTGGTTGTTGTTAAAACCTGTTTGGAAGTTGATATGTAATGTGCTGCCGCCTTGCATAATCTCATATGACTGTTTAGGTAGCTCTGCATAAGCATCGGCGTTCATCAACGATATCATCAAGAGACCGCATATAGTTACCCATAGATGATAGTGAGCTTTAGCCATTACGTCAGTCATGGGCCAAGTATAACAGCAGCTTGCTGATGTTTCCTGCGGCCATTGACTGACTGTGCAACCAAGCAGATTTATATCCCTAAGGCTTGAGTGACGATTTTTTCCAGCTCGCCGCCTAAGGGTAATTCCTGGGATTTAAAGGCTTGAATGGCATTGCCATCTTTGCCGATCACATATTTATTAAAGTTCCAGCTTGGCGCGCTACCAGTCTGTGCGGCTAATTGCTTAAACACCGGGTTGGCGTTATCCCCTTTAACACTGGAGGTAGAAAGCATTTGAAAAGTAACGCCGTAATTGATGTAACAGACTTCAGCCGTTTTTTCTTCGTCATCGTGTTCTTGGCGAAAGTCGTCTGAAGGAAACCCCAGCACTACCAAACCCTGATCTTTATAACGTTGATGCAGTGCTTCGAGTTCTTTAAATTGCGGGGTGTAGCCGCACTGGCTAGCAGTATTAACCGCCAAGATAACTTTACCGCTATAGGCTTCGCAGAGGTTAATGCTTTCTGGCGAGCGTAGTTTGCGAGTTTCATAATCCAATAAGTTGTCACAAGTGGCAAACGCTAGGGAGCTGGGCAAAAATGTTAAGCTTAGTAGTAATATTATGCTGTATTTCATGATCTTACCTAATCTTAATTATTGTGAAGGGCCAAAGTAATTAAACACACAATCAATTTACGTGGCAGTAGCTGAATTGGATGAGTAAAGTTTTGTTGGGGTGAGTGTGGATTCATTGACTTCCTTAGCTTGCTTTCGTTAAATAACCGCTTAATCAATATGCTAATAATAAACTAGAGAATTTTGATGTTCAAATCTACTAAAGTTCGTGTCGCCAGTTGCCAATATCGAGTCGATAATGATGTAGGGGCTAATTTGCAGGTTTTACTGCAAATGATAGATAAAGCCGCCGCCGGTGGCGCCCAGTTGTTGGTAGCCCCAGAGTTTGGAAACCACACCAGTTTCTATAACGATAAAGATCATGCCTGGCAGATGGCAGTGAGCTTTGATGGCGATTATGTGCAGGCGGTTAAAGATCGCGCCAAACAGCACAGTATGCATGTGGTGTTTAATTCAACACGGCGAGGTGACCGGCAACCGACAGCCTATGTAACGAATTTTTTAATTGGTCCTGATGGCGAGTTGATCGGTAGTGATGACAAACAGGTATTAATGAGCGGCGAGGCAGAGAGCTTAGCCTCATCAACTCATGTGGGTCGCGTATTTGATACAGCGATTGGGCGCATTGGTATGATGTCTTGTTTGGACGGCGTGCCACCGGAGACAGCGCGAAACTTGGCTTTAAATGGCGCCCAGATTATTACCAATAGCCATAATTCTTGTGCGCTTGATGAACCTTATTTTCATATTCCGATACGAGCGGCAGAAAACAATGTATGGGTTATTGCCGCTGGTAAAGTAGGTTATATCTGTGTTGATGAAGTGGTTGAGCCGTTGGCGAAAATGGTGGGGGCTCCTAAACACATAATTGCGTCTTTGGGAGAGAACGTGATTCTGGATACTAATGGCGACGCCGTTGCGCAGTTTGATACCCATGTGCAGGGGCTCATCTTTGCCGATATCGATGTTACAGACTCAGACGATAAAAGTTGGGCGGACGGCGACTTGTTTGCCGATAGACGGCCTGACCTTTATCGTGCTGTCGCAGAAACTGTGCTGAACGTTGATGAGCAACCGAAACCGGCGGTAGAATGTGCGATTGTTCAAATTCATCATCAACGGCCAGTACGTGACAATATGGATCGCGCTTTGGATATGATCGCCGATGCCGCGCAAAATGATGCTCAGCTTATTGTGCTACCAGTATTGTGTATTTTTGATAAAGCCTGGGTGGCTAACAATATGACGGCTGCCTTCGCACTGTCGGCCCAGTTTGAACAGGAGTTAAGTCAGCTGTGTAAAAGCTTGTCGATATATGTCGTGGCCTCAATTGTTACAGAAGATGCAGGAGCACGTCATACTGCTATTTTATTGGATGATAAGGGTTCGCGAATTGGTCATTATCACCAAAGCCATTTGCAGCACAGTGATCGTTCTTGGTGTGTGGCCGGTAATGAGTTACCCGTGTTTGATACGGCCATTGGTCGCATTGGATTGATGCTCGGTTATGATGCGGTATTCCCGGAAGTAGCAACTGTTTTGGCGCGCAAGGGTGCTGAGATTATCGCTCACCCTACTAGTTGGAATTTTGACTGGGAGTTGCGTTTGGCTTTGCCTGAGCGTGCGGCCGAAAACAGGGTCAGTATTTTATCGGCAAACCGCACTGACAGTGTCATTGAGCGGGGCGGTATGATCAGTGCTTTGTCAAAGTCAAAGCCATTAAGAGCGCGAGATCTAAATCCGATTTGGCCGATTGAAGCTCAACGCGATCGCGAGTGTCATATTAGTAAGACAGTTTATCCTGAGCGTTCACGCAATAAAGATCTGTTAGGTTTTGATTTACAGCAGGGACGGCGGCCAGAGTTATATGCGGCGTTAGTGTCAGTGTCATAGCGTTAAGCTATTTTCTGCGTGGGTGCGGTTTTAGTTGCGACAGGGCTTAAACTTAAGGACTTCAGCTTGAATATTTTTTATTAGGCGCTTTATGGTAGCACCTTGTATCAGTAAACTAAACGCGACCACACCGAACACCATTGATTGAATGGTCCATCAAGTAGTCTAGGGTAGTCGGCAAAGATAGCACCGGCGCAATAGCAATGGCACCAGCATCCCGCCCCACACTAATAAAACATGGCTAATAGCTAAATGGGTATTTGCCATGTTTTGAGAGTTGCCGGTTTTGTATGCTAGGCGGCTTCAAAAATTAATACAGGCAGGATAATAAAGAAAACGATTGCTGACAGATTATGTGCTCGAATACCGGGATCAAAATTGATATAGCCCAGCCTCATTCCTGCTGAAAAGCCGACCAACTAAGTAGGCCCATGTCAGCTCTATGCACAGCAATCGATTAACCAGTAATACCAGTAGCGTTAGCGCACCTAGAAATAAAAACTGTTCGGTGACATCGACAATCATTGGCATGCTCCTTTGATACTGATCTCAATATGCCGCGTTTCTTAGTCGCTACTGCGCGCTATATATTCTGCTTTTACTTGCGGTATGGGATGCAACTCTGCAAATGGTACAGAGTAACCATTTCGCTCAATAATACGAACATGTTCGCGCTGTAATTTTCTCGGCTGTGGCACACCGCAAGAATGCGCGATTAGGCCAACGCCATAGACTATTTTACTGGCATAGTTTTCTACTCTGACAGCTTTGTCTGCAGGCACTAATCCGCGTTGTAAGTCAGCCTTGTGTGTAGTGATACCGGTCGGGCAGGTGTTCTTGTTGCACTGTAACGCCTGAATGCATCCCAAGGCAAACATAAAGCCCCGCGCCGAGGTGACAAAATCTGCGCCAGTAGCCAACGCTAACGCTACTTTACCGGGGGTAATTAATTTACCGGATGCAATCACCCTGATGCGCTCCCTTAAACCGTAGCTATGTAAAGCATTGACCACCAAGGGCAGACTTTCTGCTAGAGGCATGCCCATATAATCCATCAGCGGCTGCGGGGCGGCGCCGGTGCCACCATCGGCGCTATCGAGGGTAATAAAGTCGGGCGCGCTAAGAATGCCACGGCGGTGAATCTCTTGAAACAAATCATCAAAAAACGTTAATTGCCCGACCACCATTTTAAAACCAACTGGCTTGCCGGTGACCTCGCGGATATGGGCAATCATATCGAGTAGACCAGCAACATTTTTTATGTCTTCATGGCCATTGGGGCTAATGGAATCATGGCCTTTTGGAATGCCGCGAATATGGGCTATTTCTTCGGTGACTTTAACACCCGGTAAAATACCCCCTTTACCAGGCTTGGCCCCTTGGCTCATTTTGATTTCAAACATTCGCACTTGTTCATAGTTGGCGATTTTCCGCAATTTATCGTCACAGAGTTTGCCGTCGGGGGTGCGGACACCGTATTTGGCGGTGCCTATTTGATAGACAACATCGCAACCGCCTTCGAGGTGATAAGCTGATAAACCGCCTTCGCCGGTGTTCATCCATATCCCGGCCTGGCGTGCGCCATTAGATAGCGCTAACACTGCTGGTTTTGATATAGCGCCAAAGCTCATAGCGGATATATTAATAATCGATTTGGTGGTATAGGGTTTTCGGCAGCTGTTGGCGCCAATCGTTATGGGTTGCGGTTCGGCAATCTCTTCCGTCATAGTGGGGAAAGCACTGTTCAGAAAAATAGCCTCGCCGTTTTGGTTTAGTGGTCTAGTAGAGCCAAATGCGATGGTAGTATCAACTTTTTTTGCCGCCCGATAAACCCAGGATCGTTCCGCCCGGTTAAACGGTAGTTCTTCTCTATCCATAGCAAAAAAGTATTGCCGAAAGAACTCGCCGATATGTTCAAAGAAATAACGAAAGCGGCCGACCACCGGGTAATTTCGCCGTATAGTATGCGATGTTTGAGTGATGTCGATAAGATAAATAACGAAAATAGAAAGAACCGCTAAACCTATAACGAATAATAGGGTTAATGCGCTCCATTCGATAACGGCTTGCGCGAGTTGATGTAATTCATCCATAGTATTTTCCTTTGTTAAATAGCCAACTAACGAAATTATACCGCTTAATTCACCCAAACGATTACTGAGCTTTTTATTTTCCTCATAATCTATGGATACAACAATCAAACTGGCACCGATATGTGTGGCAGCACTTTCTAAAGCAGCTAATAACTTGTCACTATCGCTATAGGCGTGATCACTGGTGCCATTAGCCCCGAGTTTGAGCCAAATAGACCGGCACTACGCTTAACCTTAAAGACTCATAGTGACGACCTCGGCGACGATATTCAGCATATGCCTTTTTTAACTTGGCTGTCAGCTACTAAAAACGCATTATTTTTGATGTGGTATTAGGCATATTTTCGCCTTTAGAGATATGATGTTAGCTTCTTAGAGCGGCATAGTTGTCTCTCGAGCTAGATTGAAACTGACTAGGCAGCAATTCCCTATATTTAGCCGTCACATACATTTATGACGACAGCATAGAGATGATTTGGTCGCTTGGTCTGCAGTGGTAGAGGATGCTCCTAAAGATCTTATAATGCCAATTTTGGCGGTTCGAAAATCATCGCAGTGTATGAAAAGTGTTACGAGCAATCAAGTAACGTAAGAATGATCAACGCTTATGGCTGGCTTAACTGGGTTAATGATGTGTTAAATTTCACGAGAATACTTTGTTTATTATTGGCTGCTTCGCTCAGTGGGGCTGAGGCGCCAACTGACATTGCCAAGCAATTGCGCGAACAAGCCCTAACGTCTGATCTCGGTTGGCAGCTTGTTGAGTCATTAACTACTGAGGTTGGGCCGCGTTTAGCTGGCACCGCAGCCGATAAGAAAGCGGTACAGTGGGCCGTGCGAAAATTAACTCAAGCGGGCTTTGATAAAGTATGGCTAGAGCCGGTAACCTTTCCCCTGTGGCAGCGACATAGAGAAATAGCCCGTGTGATAAATCCATTTCCGCAAAATTTACAGATCAATGCCTTGGGCTATAGCGGCTCTACCGATGGGGAGTTGGAGGCTGAGGTATTGGCCTTTGCTAATTTAGTGGCGCTGGCACAAGCTGACCCAGAACAACTTGCAGGTAAGATAGCGTTTGTTAATCAACGTATGGAGCGAAGCGTTGATGGGTCCGGTTATAGCGCCGCTGTGGCAGTACGAAAGCGCGCTGGTATGTTGGCCCGAGAAAAAGGCGCGAAAGCAGTGTTGATCCGATCGATCGGAACCGACAGTCATCGCTTTCCCCATGTCGGTTCGACAATCAGAGAAAAAAATCCATTCCCGGCGGCGGCTTTATCGGCGCCCGATGCTGAGCAATTACAACGCATTATTGATCGCGGCCAAGCGGTAAAACTGGCGTTAGATATATCTGTCTCTGAACAGTCCGGGGCTAGCTC
Organism: Oceanicoccus sp.; assembly: GCA_051277205.1. Classification (GTDB taxonomy): domain Bacteria; phylum Pseudomonadota; class Gammaproteobacteria; order Pseudomonadales; family Dasaniaceae; genus Oceanicoccus. The sequence goes on from JBNMPW010000082.1 coordinate 7,329, forward strand.
GCATAATGTGGTGGCGGAATTTACCGGCCGTGAGCTGCCGGATGAAATCATCATGATCGGAGCGCATTTAGATTCTTGGGATCTAGGCACAGGTGCTATCGATGATGGTGCCGGTGTAGCGATTACCGTTGCCGCCGCACAATTAATTGGTCAGTTGCCACAGCGGCCCAAGAGAACTCTGCGAGTGGTGCTGTTTGCCAATGAAGAGCAGGGTATCTGGGGGGCGAAGGCGTATGCTCGTGCCCATGTCGATGAATTGTCGCAACATGTGTTTGCCTCTGAATCTGATTTTGGTGCCGGTAAAGTCTGGCGCTTTGATGTCGACTCCCCCGTACTTATGTCAGCAGCTATGCCATTGTTGCAGCCTTTGGGAATAGCCCAAGGAGGTAAGGCCAGCAGTGGTGGCCCAGATATTAAGCCATTAATCGAGGCGGGTGTTGCCGTCTTTCGCTTGATGCAAGATGGCACTGATTATTTTGATGTTCATCATACGGCGGACGATACCTTGGATAAAATAGATCCTGCGAGTTTGCAGCAAAACGTGGCGGCTTGGGCAGTAGTGACTTATCTGGCAGCGGAGTTGGATGCTGTGGTAGTCACGTCTAACACAGATGCTAAGGAGGCTGCGCAATGAGTTATCAATCGCCAGTCAATAAAAGGTCAACGGTCGCCAATAAACCGGTGAATAAGAAAACCTGCAAGCATTGTATCCGTGCGCGCTGGTTATTAACGGTGTTAATTTTGGCTAGTATGTCAGTGATTTTGTATTTGGATCAGGTGCCTAAATAATACGGTTAGTTGCTAAACGCTCAGTCTCATAGCGCGTATACCCGATATAATTTTACGTTAGGATTTTACATGTCACGATTGTCATCATTTTTCATATTATCCCTTGTTCTACTAAATGGACTGTTGCTTTCATCCTGCTCTTCAATAACGGTGGAAGATTATCAACAGTTCGAACCCAAGCTTATCGCTGAGCAGTTCTTTGATGGCAAACTGACTGCCCACGGTGTGGTGAAGGATCGCGGCGGCAAAGTAATTCGGTCTTTCAATGCTGACATTATTGCTTACTGGAAAGACGGTGTTGGTACGCTGGAAGAAGACTTTGTTTTTGATGACGGTGAACAGCAGCGTCGAGTGTGGACATTAACACCTAACGGTGAAAATCGTTACGTAGGTACAGCTGGGGATGTTGTTGGTACTTCAGATGTCAGCGTCGCCGGTAATAGTATGTTTCTCAACTATGTGCTGCGTATTGCATATGGTGATGGCGCTATTGATATCCAAATAGATGACCGCATGTATTTGGTATCCGACACGGTGCTGATCAATCAATCAAGGATGAGTAAATGGGGCTTTGATATTGGCGAGTTACTGCTGGTTATCGAGAAGCGTTAAACCTCAGGCTTGCTCGAATAATAAGTAGCAGATGCTTTTTATGTCTATTGGCTTATGGGGCAGGGCTTGTTAGGCTCTGGTTTTTTGCTCGAGTCATATTGTGTCAGACCCTCTTGAATTTACCCAAGCCGTTGATAAACTATTAGCGCAGGCTAAACAAAGCTATCAGCGACGGTTGTTGCTGTTAGCCGGTGAGCAGGCTTGGGCCTATCAGCAAGCAGATATTGTGCTTGCGCGTGCAAGTGTTAATAGGGTTTTGTGGGTTGGTGCTCATACTCCTTCGTTTGTTGCTCCTTCTTTGCAGCTGCTGACCAACTCTCAGGCAAGGCAATACCTCGGTCAGGAAACAGACTTGCTGATTTATGATGGCTGGTCAGGTTTGGATCCTAGCGCCTTGTCGGCACTTTGCGGTACCGTCAAAGCTGGAGGGCTGGTTGTTATCATGATGCCGGTACTGACGGCTTGGGCACAGTTTGATGACCCAGATTATCAGCGCTTATTGGTACACCCCTTCAACGCTAATGATTTGAGCGGTCGTTTTCTTCGACGTTTACAGCAAAGCTTGCTCTCAGACGCTCACTGTTTGCGGGTAGAGCAAAAACACGCTATTGCGTTCTCTCCTCCAGCAGTGGCTAAGGCAGTCGATCAAAGTAGGGATGATGACAGCATTATCGACGCTTGTATTACTGCAGATCAGTCGAAGGCAGTGGCCGCAATCATACGCGTGCAGCAGGGGCATAGCCGTCGTCCACTGGTAATCACTGCAGACCGTGGCCGAGGTAAGTCAGCGGCATTGGGTATCGCTAGTGCCAAGTTGATGTTGCAGCAGGCTGAGCAGTCTCCTCCTTTAAAAATTATTATTAGCGCACCACTGCCAAGCTCAGTTATGACGGCGTTTAAGCATGTATCAATGATATTGGCTGCGCCTGCAGCTACAGATACGCGCAGGCTAACACACGGTCTAACAAGCTTTGAGTTTGTTGCACCAGATGAATTGCTGCGGCATCACTATGAAGCCAGTTTGTTATTGATAGATGAGGCCGCGGCCATACCCGCCAGCTTGTTAGAAAAATTACTGGCGCGTTATAGTCGCATCGTTTTTTCAAGCACAGTGCATGGTTATGAAGGGACTGGTAGAGGTTTTGATATTCGCTTTAAGGCAACGCTTGATGAAAAAACACCGCAATGGAAAGCCTTAAGTTTGCAGCAGCCGGTCAGATGGTCGGCAAATGACCCAGTTGAAAGCTGGTTGTTTAAGGCGATGTTATTATCGGCGGAGCCGATTGCTGATGATAATTTATCGCAGCTGCAAGCAGGCTTGTGTGTCACGGAGCTAATCGAGCGTGATCAATTATTAGTCAATGAAGCTGATCTCAGCGGGTTATTTGGTCTATTAGTCGCCGCCCATTATCAAACCAGTCCCGATGATTTACGTATTTTGTTAGATGGCCCAAACATTAGCGTCTGGGTTAGCCGTTATCAGGGCCAGATTGTGGCGGCGGCGTTATTAGCGGCAGAGGGCGGCTTTGATGAACCTTTGGCGATAGAAGTTACGCAAGGCCGGCGTCGACCGAGAGGGCATTTGATTCCGCAAACCTTAGCGGCGCATGCGGGCTTTCAATCGGCGCCCTTGTTTCGTTATCAGCGGGTGGTACGCATAGCGGTTCATCCTGCTGTACAACGTAGTGGTATTGGCCAGCAATTGATGTCGGCTATAGTTGAGAAGGCCCGTGTTGATCATTTTGATTTTGTTGGTTCAAGTTTTGCTGCTACAAAAGATATGTTAGCTTTTTGGTCTAGCTTAAATTTTATCTCAGTACGGCTTGGCATTAGCCGCGATAGCAGTAGCGGTTGCCATTCAGCGGTTGTGTTATCGGCATTGTCGATAAGTGCCGGTGAATTACTGAATGATATTCGACAGCGTTTTGTTAATCAATTGCCACAATTACTGCCACAGCTATACCCCTTATTAGAGGCCGAGTTGGTGTTAGCGCTAATGAATGGTGCTGAGTTGAGTGATATGTATAAACTTGATCAGCAGGATTTTATGGATATCAATGCTTTTATAGCGGGTCAGCGACAATATAAAATGTGTGCTGTGCCGTTGTGGAAGTTAGCAGTTAGTGTGGTGTGTCTTCCTGGCTTGAATAAAAGTATGAATGTGGCTCAACAGCAGTTGTTGGTTAGTAAAATATTACAGGCTAATAGCGATGTAGATGTGGTGGCAACTTTTAGTTTCACTGGCACAAAAGAATTGATGAGGAAGTTGCGTAAATTAGTTGCGCTTATAAAACCATTATTGCATGACTAAAAAAGTTACTGCAATAATTTCGGCCCGGTTCTTCCCCGTCATTCATGCGGCCTGTAGGAAAAATCCAGAAGTTAACCTAGTGTGGGAAAAATAAGGTAACGGATGCCGGCAGTAAATAACTGCTGGCATGACGAGATTTATATTGCTGATATCTTTTAGCTCGGATCTAACAAAACATTAAACTCTCGATAAATATCGCCTTCTGCCCAGCGAAATAACAACACAAAATTCAAGAAAGGCTCTTTAATCGGCTCCCGGGTAGATACCTTTACTATACCATTTTTACCGTGGTCGAATTTTAACCGAATAAACGCTGGCGCCGTTTTAACGCCCATAGTTTTGTATATTTTCTCTGATGCCAGTTCAATTATAAGTTCGTCGCCACTCAGTGGCGGATTATGCTTAACCCTTATTTCTGCAGAAAGTGGTTGGCCAAGTTTTGAATATAATGTTAGCTCGCTGACTTCTAGGGAATGGCTGTGACTAATCATTAATAAGCAGCTGAAAAAGCTTAGCCAGCAGATTTTTAATAGGGATAGTTGCGTATTCACGGTGGGCTCTCCATTGGTTAGCAAGTGTTTTATTGCTAGTGAGTATAGGTCAATGCGCAATGCTCGGTATTATATTAAGTCACAGTTTAGGGAAGCATCGAAAATGCCTTATTATGAACCCACGCTATTTTGACTTTTCAGCATATAAAATAAGTATTTGCTGTGTTTGCGTCATTAAGTTGTCGTGATTGCGTACCTAATCTGTTTCTAAGTACTTCTTTCGCAACTTATTCATTTTCTTATAAAAAATACTTATATCGAGGCACTATTATTACCGTGATTTAGATCACATTTCTTAATGCTTGACGTTATAATTGCATTCATTATTCGTCAAAAAATTGTTCTTAAGAGTGAGTTTTGTTCTCAGCGCATTATGGATAGCCGAGTAAACTGACTCTGTTAAAGACTTGGAATGGATTGCTATGGAACCGAAACAACAAGTCCTGCCTTTCAAAGAGGAGCCCGTAAGGAGTGGCGCAGGTAAGCTGGTAGACAGGCTTAAAGCCTTGAATAATGATTGCTCTGAGTCTTTGCATAGCAACCAATCTCGCTTGCGTCAGTCGCGTTTATTTAGCCGTCGACAGGGGACTAAAAAGCCCGGTAGTTTGGTGCGTCGCTTTCAGGTGTTGCTATTGTGCTGGGGTTTATTAGTTTATGTATTAGCTACGAGTGGTTTTTGGGTGGTGTCGAGCCAGGTTATCCAAAGTACTTTTGAGCAGCAGGCTGGTCACTGGATGTCGAACCTTGATGAGCTAAGTATGCCTTTATATGCAAGCAATGAAGTATCTACCTTTTTAAGTATCGAAGCTTATTTGAAAAACTTTTCCGAAATTGCCTATTTAAAATACTATCACGCCGATGGAGAAAAAGTACTGGCACAATACAGGGCGTCTGATTTTGATAGTGAATTAGTGGGCCAGTTTGATACTCGAAGTTTCAATCAATACGCGTCCCATGAACTTCGCGGTGGCGTGGCAATTAGTAGCGCGATGACCATCGATAAATCTTGGATGCGTTTGATTGCACCCGTTTTTAGAAAAGGGGTAGCAGATAATACTGCATCGATTAGCGGTTATATTGATATGGGCTTAGATTTTAGTCGTTATCAACAGACTATGATCGACAACATTATTAAAGGCAGTTTGCTGATTTCAATTTTCTTTCTGGCTGCCGCCATTATTGGTCGTCATCTTATTCGCCGTGCATTAAAGCCCTTATTAGATTTACGTGAGCCGCTAGACCGTTTGGCCAGAGGTGACACTA
>JBNMPW010000083.1:0-12683 GCA_051277205.1 Oceanicoccus sp.
ATATTCAGGTGCAAGTCTCTGATCCGAATATATTCTCAACAGGTATCATTAATGCGCCTGAGGCAGAAATTGACGGCTTTGAAGCGGACATTGTTTTTGCAGCGACTGAAAACCTAGAGTTGTCACTAAACTTCGCCTATGTTGATGCCGCACTATCTAAAGATTATGTCGAGGTTGACTTAGAAATTGACGCTTCCGGTGGTACACAACTGCCTATTACTCCAGAAGAAAAAGGCGCTATTGGTGCCGAGTATACCTTCCCAGGTCAAATCCTTGGCGGCGATGTCTTTATAAGAGTTGATTACGCCTATACCGGCGAGTCAGTCAATTCACTGGCAGGGCTCGGGGCGACAACATTCCGACAAGAACCGGTCACCCAAGACGCCTTTGATACTCTTGATATCAAAGCTGGCTGGGAAACTGATAAATGGAGTACTTCACTTTATATCAATAACGTCACCGATGAAGAGGCGACGCTATATACCAGTGATCGCTGGTTTAAAAGACGAGTGTCAGTCAATGAACCAATGACAGTTGGCTTTACAGTGCGACGGCGATTTGATTAACCATTAAAAAAGCCCTGCAATGCAGGGCTTTTTTTTGCGCACTGAAAACGCAATGTATTAGTCAATAAGGCTAATCGCCTGCCGCGCGACCGGCGACAAATCATCACCCCCTTGTTTCGCATAGGCCTGTATTTTTTGCTTCATCGGTTTAGCCCAAAACTTTAGCATATGCTCGGCGGTACTTTTCGCTTTTTGCTCATCGCTGTCAAACGCGCCGATATTGGCAGAGATTTGATTGGCCATTTTTACTAGATGGGTCAATTCATTTTTTTTTGCTTGCTCTAAATCATTACTCGACATTAAACAACACTCAATCGGTTAAACGGTATTGATGGCTATAGGCAACTTGTCGTTTGTCGCGACAAAAACCCAGTAAAGTAATACCACTAGCCTGCGCGATATCGACGGCTAAGCTGGTCGGGGCTGACACGGCTGCCACCACAGCAATGCCGACACTAGCCGCCTTCTGCAGCATTTCATAGCTGGCACGACTAGAAATCAATAAAAACCCCGGTTGCTGAAAAACCGCTTGCTGCCATAGCGCACCAATCAACTTATCTAAGGCATTATGGCGACCGACATCACACCAGGCCGCCGCATGCACGGCACCGGTTAACGCCTGTAACGGCTGATAGTCTGAAAAACGTGACACCGCCAGATCAATAGCTCGATGACTGACCTTAAAATCGGTACTGGGTGTTTGCTTTGCAGGTTTAAATATCTGCTGCAGCGACTCGGCACCACAAACCCCACAGCCGGTTCTACCCACTAAGCTGCGGCGCATATTTTTTAACCGCATAAAACACTGGCTACTAATTTCCAGCGCTACTTCAATACCCTGCTGTTGCGGTATCAATTCAATACTGTAAATATCATCAGGCTTGTCGATAATGGCTTCAGTCAAACTAAATCCTAGCGCAAACGCCTCAAGCTCAGCCGGTGTCGTCATCATCACTGCATGAGAAATACCGTTATACACCAAGGCCACCGGCACTTCTTCAGCCACCATATCTTCGCTGGTATCGGGGCCTGCAGACCAAACAGCCACCTTGCGCTTTAATGCCGATTGTCGCTTGGCAGCAATCAAATATTCGATATTGCTAGCCATCATCGCGTCCCAAAAAATCCAGCTGCTGCTCGGTGAAAGATTTAAATTGTTGCTGCCACTCGGAGTTTTTAGCCACTTTCGAAATTTGCACCGCGGTTACTTTATATTCGGGGCAGTTTGTTGCCCAGTCAGAGTTGTCCGTGGTGACAACGTTGGCGCCACTTTCAGGATGATGAAAGGTGGTATAAACCACACCTGGCTGCACCCGGCCTGTAAGTTGTGCAGTGAGTACCGTATCACCAGCCCGGCTTGCCACTTGCACCTTATCACCCTCAACAATACCGCGATCTTCTGCATCGTGTGGGTGAATCTCTAAACTATCTTTGTCATGCCAATCAACATTAGGGGTACGGCGTGTTTGCGCGCCGACATTGTATTGCGACAGAATACGCCCGGTAGTTAACAGCAGGGGAAAACGACGAGTCACTTTTTCGTCGGTGGCGACGTATTCAGTAATGGCAAAAAAGCCTTTACCGCGAACAAATTCATCGACATGCATAGTTGGCGTGCCATTAGGGGCATCGTCATTACAAGGCCATTGCAAAGACCCCTCTTCATTTATGCGCTGATAACTTACGCCACTGAAGGTCGGTGTTAAGCTGGCAATTTCATCCATGATTTCAGATGGATGGTTATATTCCATCGGATAACCCAAGGCATTAGACAGTGCCACCGTTCCTTCCCAATCCGCTTTACCGCCTAAGGGTTCCATCACTTTACGTACCGGCGATATGCGCCGCTCAGCATTGGTGAAGGTGCCGTCTTTCTCTAAGAACGAAGCACCGGGTAAAAATACATGAGCATACTTGGCGGTCTCATTGAGAAAAATATCCTGCACAATAAGACATTCTAAATTACGCAGTGCTGCTTCTACATGGTGAGTATTTGGGTCAGATTGCGCAATATCTTCACCCTGACAGTAAAGCCCTTTATAACTGCCGGCCACCGCTGCATCTAACATATTCGGTATCCGTAAACCGGGTTCGCTGTCGATGGGCACCCCCCAAGCTTGTTCAAACTGCTGGCGCACTTCGGTATTCGAGAGGTGTCGATAACCGGGTAGCTCATGTGGAAAAGAACCCATATCACAGGCCCCTTGCACATTATTTTGACCGCGCAAGGGGTTCACGCCAACACCTTCACGACCGATATTGCCGGTCAGCATCGCCAAGTTAGCAATGCCCATTACCATGCTAGAACCCTGGCTATGCTCGGTCACGCCAAGTCCATAATAAATTGCGCTGTTGCCGCCTTGGGCAAACAACCTAGCCGCCGCTCTTAAATTTTCAGCAGGAATACCAGTCACTTCAGCCATTTTTTCTGGCGAGTTTATCGGCTCGATAATAAAACTTTTCCAGCGATTAAATGCTTCCATATCGCAACGTTGCGCAACAAAGTCATCTGCCGCTAATTGCTCATCGATAATGGTATGTGCCATTGCATTAATAAATGCAACATTGGTACCTGGGCGCAAAATAAGATGGTGAGCGCCGTCGATATGGGGGCTGTCTAATAGATCTATCCGACGCGGGTCTGCGACAATCAGTTTTGCACCTTGGCGTAGACGTTTTTTCAAACGTGAAGCAAACACCGGGTGGGCATCAGTGGGATTGGCACCAATGATCATGACCACATCGCTATGCTCTACCGAGTCAAAGGTTTGCGTGCCCGCCGATTCACCCAAGGTGGTTTTTAAACCATAACCGGTCGGCGAATGACAGACTCGGGCACAGGTGTCGACATTGTTATTACCGAATGCGGCCCGCACTAACTTTTGTACTAAATAGGTTTCTTCATTAGTACAGCGCGAAGAGGTAATACCACCGACGCTGTCGCGACCGTATTGTTGCTGAATAGATCGAATCCGTTTGGCAGCAAAGTTAACCGCCTCATCCCAAGACACTTTTTGCCAAGGCTGATCAATGCTGTCGCGAATCATCGGCGTGGTAACGCGGTCTTTATGGGTTGCATAACCAAAGGCAAAACGCCCTTTCACACAGGAATGACCGCGGTTTGCCTCGCCTCCTTTATAAGGCACCATACGCACTACCTGCTCGCCTTTTAGCTCCGCTTTAAAAGCGCAACCAACGCCGCAATAAGCACAGGTGGTAACAACAGAATCTTCTGCCTGACCCTGATCGATCACCGAATTTTCAATCAAGGTTGCCGTCGGACAGGCTTGTACACAGGCACCACAGGAAACACACTCCGAGTCCATAAAGCTCTCGTCTTGACCGGCCGACACCTTAGAATCAAAACCACGACCATCAATGGTCAAGGCATAAGTACCCTGCACTTCTTCACAGGCACGCACACAGCGAGAACAGACGATGCACTTGCTGGCATCGAAGGTAAAATAAGGATTACTTTGATCTTTCTCCACAGTTAAATGATTTTCACCCTCAAACCCATAGCGGACTTCACGCAGACCTACTTCGCCCGCCACATCTTGCAATTCACAATCGCCGTTAGCAGGGCAAGTTAGACAATCTAAAGGGTGATCAGATATATAAAGCTCTAATACATTACGACGCAGCTTAGCCACTTGCTCAGACTGGGTGCGTATCACTAAACCCTCTTGCACCGGCGTGGTACAAGAGGCGGGGTAACCTTTGCGGCCCTCTATTTCGATCAAACAAACCCGACAAGAGCCAAACGCTTCTAGCGAATCGGTAGCGCAAAGTTTAGGAATATGAATATCGGACATCATCGCCGCACGCATAATCGAGGTACCAGCGGGCGCGGTGACTTGGCGTCCATCAATGGTCATGGTTATCAATTCCATGTCCGCCTGATTGTGAACCGCCGCTGGCGTACCGTAATCTTTATCGGGGCTTAGGTCTTTTTGAGGATCAAAAAATTGCAACATAGTTTGTACCCTTAGGTTTCATCGCTACGATTAAAATCGTCAGGAAAATAATTGACTGCGCTCATCACCGGAAATGGCGTCATACCACCCATTGCGCATAGGGAGCCATGCTCTAAGGTGTCGCATAAGTCAGTGAGCAGTTCGAGATTTTTTTGTCGATCTTTACCGGCTTTAATTTTATCGATAACTTCAACACCACGAGTAGAGCCAATGCGGCAAGGCGTACACTTACCGCAGGACTCAATAGCACAAAACTCCATTGAGAAACGCGCTTGTTCTAACATATCGACGCTGTCGTCAAAGACGACAATACCACCGTGGCCCAACACCGCACCGGCGGAGGCAAAAGCCTCATAGTCCAACAGCGTCTGCCATTGACCCTCGGCTAGATAAGCACCCAAAGGCCCGCCCACTTGCACCGCTTTCATCGGCCGGCCGGTACGGGTGCCACCACCAAACTGCTGCAAAACAATATCTAAGCTGACACCAAAGGCCAGTTCAACCAAACCGGTTTGCTTTAGATTACCGGCCAATTGTAACGGTAAGCTACCGCGAGAACGACCCATACCAAAGTCTTGATAAAACGCACCACCCTTGGCGAGAATAATTGGCACCGAGGCCAAGGTAATCACATTGTTAATGACCGTTGGCTGTTTAAATAAACCTTCAATCGCCGGTAATGGCGGTTTCGGCCTTACCATACCGCGCTTACCTTCTAAACTTTCTAGCAAAGCGGTTTCTTCACCACAAATATAAGCACCTGCACCCAACCTTACCGTAATTGAAAAGCGTCGACCGCTACCGGCAACATCCTCACCTAAAAAACCAGTCTGTTCAGCGATGGCTATAGCGGCTTCCAAGCGCTGCTGACTCAAGCGATACTCTTCACGCAAATAGATATAGCCGCAAGTAGCAGCCACGGCCAAACCGGCAATGGTCATGCCTTCGATCAAACAAAAAGGATCACTTTCCATCAGCATGCGATCAGCATAGGTGCCGGAGTCACCTTCATCGGCATTACAGACAATGTATTTTTGCTCTGCTTGGGTATCTAATACCGTTTGCCATTTAATACCGGCGGGAAAAGCCGCGCCACCGCGACCTCGTAAACCCGAGCCTTTAACTTCATCAACTATGCCCTGCGCAGAAAGCGCTAGGCTTTTTTGTAAACCTTCAAAACCACCCTGCTGTTGATAATCGTTAATCGATAAGGGGTCAATAACACCAACGCGCTCAAAGGTTAAACGCTGCTGTTTTTTTAAAAAATCTATCTCTTCAGTTAAGCCTAAATAGCTAGGGTGCGCTGTTGCTTGCTCGCCCAGCACCCAAAATTCAGCCGCCACTAAGTCAGCAAAAGTTTCAGCCGTTACCGGCCCAAACGCCACCCGTCCTGCCTCGGTTTCTAGCTCCAGCATGGGCTCCAACCAATACAAACCACGAGAGCCATTGCGCACTAACTGCAGCGCTAAGTCTTGCTGGCTTATAGTTGTCGCCATACGTGCAGCGATATCGTCGCTACCCAATGAGATAGCGGTGGTATCTGAAGGAACGAAGACTTTGCTTAAGGCTCTGTTGTTTGCCATATTCATTGCACCTCTAGAGTTTGCGTTAACAGTTCAGCGATCAATTGATCAAACTGTTGCTCGTCAACATGGCTGTGCACGGCTTGATTAATTCGCAACGACGGCGAACAGGCACAATTGCCCAAACAATAAACCGGTTCTAGTGTAATCTCGCCATCAGCGGTAGTTTGGTGATAATCAATGTTCAATTGCGATTTGGCATGCGCCTCTAAGCGTCGGCTACCCATTGCCTGGCAAGATTCAGCCCGGCAAATTTGCACGACATGATTGCCCACCGGCTTGCTGCGAAAAAAATGATAGAAACTAATCACGCCATGAACTTCAGCGCGGGACAATTGTAGTCCACCCGCAATGGTTGCCACAGCTGCATCGGGTATGTAACCGAGCTGATCTTGTATCGCATGCAATATAGGCAGTAGAGCACCTGGCTTATCCTGCATGGCGCTGACGATGCCCGTCACATCTTCGGTTTGCTCGGTGGATAGATTAATGAATGTTGTCATAGGGTATAGTAGGGCTAATGTGCGTTAAAATAAGCATAGATGAGTTATATATGCATGTTAGTGCCTATTAATTATTATCGGCGTATAATCTGTATACACTAAGTTAACACTGGTATCCGCACATCTAAATATGAATTTATATGCATATTTAGATGTCGATAATAAGCAGAATATAAAATACTGTAGATAGCTATGAACAAACGCATCCATATCAGCCCTGGCTGGTCATTTCATGATGATGAGGGCAATAAACTCAACCCGCAACTCTTCCCGTTACTCAACGGTATTAAGCAAACTGGCAAGCTTACTGCAGCCACAAAGTTGGCCAAACTATCTTATCGACATGGCTGGAACCTACTTGAACAAGCCGCTGTGTTTTTTGGCCGTAAAGTAGTGCTTTTAGAAAAAGGCCGGGGCGCAACCCTAACGCCGCTAGGCGATAAGTTACTGTGGGCTGAGCAACGGGTAGCCGCAAGATTGCAACCACAAATGGAAAATCTGGCCTCAGAGCTCAATATCGAAATCCACAAAGAAATAGCACATATCAGCCCGGTCCTGCGTCTACATGCTAGCCATGGTTATGCTGTCGCGCTACTACCAGAGTTTGCTGATAGCTTTCAGCTAGACCTGCAATACAAAACGGCAAACGATGCACTTGCAGACCTTGCTCGCAATGCCTGTGATATTGCCGGCATTCATATTCCAGCTGAAATACGTATTGAATCCTTGATAGAACGGTATAAGCATCATCTTAAAAATCGTAGCTATAAGGCGGGAAATATAGGTAGTTATAAAGCGATTCGCTTTATAACTCGTCAGCAAGGGTTAATGATTGCCCCTTCAAACCCAAAATCAATTAATAGCATCGATGATCTAACAACAGCCGATATCAAATTTATTAATCGACAAAAAGATTCTGGGACCCGAGCCTTGCTTGATAAGTTACTCAGTGATCGAAATATTGATAGTGGCGACATAGATGGTTATCAAACCGAAGAATTTACCCATACCGCCGTCGCCGCTTTTGTTGCCGCTGGAATGGCAGATGTTGGTTTTGGGGTAGAGGCTGCAGCACGACAGTTCAGCCTTGATTTTATTCCCGTCACCAGTGAATATTATTTGATGATTTGTCATGAGCGTAGCTTAGAAAACCCGGCCTTAATGAAATTTTTAGAGCAGATACGCGGGCCTATTTTTCAAAATAAAGTAAGTGAATTAGCCGGATATTCTGCTCAAAAATGTGGCGTAATTGAGTCTTTAAATAAGCGTTTTTTGTAATCCCTCCTTTCCAGCCCGATATTTTGCTGTATGAGGGTTTAAGCAGCACTTTTATCATCCATTTTTACCAGGGTGATAGTCATTAGTTTACAGGCAGTTCAGTTTTGGCAACCAGCTTGCGTAAAACAAAACTCGAATGCACACCACTCACTCCTTCTAAGCCTGTTAACTCGCCCAATAAAAACTTTTCATAGTGTTTCATATCACTCACCACTACCTTCAGCAAAAAATCAGCCGTTTGGCCGGTGACAATACTGCACTCTATCACCTCAGGAAAAGCTGCCACTTTAGCTTCAAAATTCTCGAAGCGCTCCGGCGTATGCCTGTCCATAGCAATACTTACCATCGCCGTTAGATTAAGGCCTAAAGCCTCTGGATTTAACAACGTTACATGGCGGTCAATAATCCCCGACTCTTCTAACCGCTTCACCCGCCGTGAACAAGGCGTCGGGCTTAACCCCACCTGCTCTGCCAGCTCTAAATTACTGATCCGCCCGTTAGACTGCATCAGCTGTAGTATGTGCTTATCTATACGATCTAATTTAACGCTCATTACAACGACTCTCACCAGAATTACTTACAATGATAGCGATAATAACTAATAATTAATAATTTTGTAGCCATTAATTGCCAAAATAATCTAAATAACCTGCAAATTTGCATGAAAAACCTCAACTAAACCACCTATAGTATCCTCCATCGCAGGTCGTACTAGGCCCCACAAGGGCTTTGGGCAAAACCTCCACAAGAGCCGCCCCGGCCTGCGGTATAAATTAGCCACAACCTGATGGATACTACCATGCAAACCGCCTCTTTTAATCACCGCAAATATCGCCCCTTCCCAGCCATCGACAAGCCAGATCGGCGTTGGCCTAGCCGCACTATTACGCAAGCCCCAACATGGTGTAGCGTTGATTTGCGAGACGGTAATCAAGCGTTGATTGAGCCGATGAATCCAGAGCAGAAGCTCAGCATGTTTAAGCTGTTAGTGGCCGTCGGTTTTAAAGAGATTGAAGTCGGCTTCCCGGCTGCCTCACAGACAGACTTTGATTTTGTCCGTCATATCATCGAGCAAGACTTAGTCCCTGACGATGTCACTTTACAGGTGTTAACCCAAGCTCGCCAAGAGCTAATCGAGCGCAGCTTTGCCTCACTAAAAGGCGCCAGGCGCGCGATCATGCATGTTTATAACTCGACCTCAACCATCCAGAGAGAACAGGTTTTCAAGCTGGACCGCAGCGCTATCAAAGCCATTGCAGTGCAGGGGGCAGAGTGGGTTAAACAAGCGGCAGCCAAGCAACAAGAGACCGACTGGCAGTTCGAATACTCCCCAGAAAGCTTTACCGGCACCGAGTTAGACTTTGCAGTAGAGGTTTGCGATGCGGTAAATGCTGTCTGGCAGCCCACTAAAGCTAAACCTACGATTATCAACCTACCCTCTACCGTAGAAATGACAACGCCTAATATCTATGCCGATCAAATTGAGTGGATCTGTGATCACATCGCAAACCGCGACGCCGTGATCATTAGCCTGCACACTCACAATGACCGCGGTTGCGCTGTGGCCGCCGCTGAACTTGGTGTTATGGCCGGTGCAAATCGCGTTGAAGGCACCTTGTTAGGGAATGGCGAGCGCACCGGTAATATGGATATCGTCACCATGGCGATGAACTTATACAGTCAGGGCATCGACCCACAATTGCAATTAAGCAATATGGATCAGATCATCAAAGTCGTCACCGAGTGCACGCAACTACCCTTACACCCACGGCACCCCTATGCTGGAGAATTAGTGTTTACCGCATTTTCGGGTAGCCATCAGGACGCCATCAACAAATGCCTCCAACAACAGCAAGCTGATCAAGCCTGGCGGGTGGCGTATTTGCCGATCGATCCCACCGACTTGGGCCGCAGCTACCAAGAGGTCATCCGTATTAACAGCCAGTCGGGTAAAGGCGGTATCGCCTATGTGTTAGATCAAGATTACCATTTGCAGTTACCGCGCTGGCTTCAGGTAGACTTTAGCCCTATCGTGCAGCAACAGGCCGAGCACAGCGAAGGTGAAATCACCTCGGCGTCTATTTATCAATTATTCCAACAAACCTATGGCAATATCCAAAGCCCAATGACGCTTAACGGCTTTCAATTGAGCCGTCAGCAAGACCACGATCAACTCACTGCGACCCTTAATATCGACAATCAGTTAGTGGCTATCAGCGGCCGCGGTAAGGGAGTGATGGACTCGTTTATACAAGGCCTGAACCAACACTTGGGGGTAGATATAATATTGATCGACTATAACGAGCACACCTTAGGCAAGGACGAGCAAGCCAAGGCAATAGCCTATATCCAACTGAGCGTTAACGGGCGCCGAGTCTGCGGCGTCGGCGAGAGCAGCGATATAGTCGAAGCCAGCTTCAACGGCGTACTCAGCGCACTAAATCGGGTCATTACTGAGTTTTCATTGCCAAAGGCCAACAACCTATAACGCCAGCTGCTCATCCTAAAACCGGAATCAGCTTTCCATAAGCAAATATTACCAGCGCCAACCCCAAGCGGCTCAATAAGCTCGAAATACCATTGACGAGAAGGACTTAGCTGAGTATTATGCGCCCCTCATTTGCTGCTCAACCTTCGGGATGAACAACAGATATACGGGGTATAGCGCAGTCTGGTAGCGCGCCTGCTTTGGGAGCAGGATGTCGGGAGTTCGAATCTCTCTACCCCGACCATATTTAGTTTGGATGACACCAACACTTATCCAGACCTTAAAAGCTTAATGGTGGGCGTAGCTCAGTTGGTAGAGCGCCGGATTGTGATTCCGGTGGTCGTGGGTTCAATCCCCATCGTTCACCCCAATATTCTATGGGTTACAAGGATAGTAACCTCTTAGATCACCCCTTCTTTATGCGAACTACTTTCATCACTTCAAAACTCATGCCTGCGACAGTTTCCTGCTCTGAGTAATAAGTCATATTCACTCTGGCACCCTTTAAGTTTTGGTAGTTGCCTCTGCGCTTGAATTTAAATGGTACATCACAACCCTCTACCATTAAAGCATGCAAAATCCACTCGCCCTGCTCTCGCTGAACATGTGAGATAACCTTCATTAATTCGGAGTGGGTAAGATTTTTGTTTTTTTCTACTAATTTTTTGGGATCTGATTGCATAGTCAATATTATATAATATTAAATGTACGAAAAGTGCCTGCTTTAGAGCACAAATAACTCTATTTGATAAATGGCGAAAATGAGAACAGTGTGTCGTATAATTGACCAATAGTTGCTTCGCACTGACTACAACCGCTCAATCCAAAACTGCGGTTAGGCGCAGAAACACTATCGATAGTAGACATAAAAAAGACCAGTATTAGCGAGATTCTAACTTCCGTTTTGTGCCAAGCCTAACAACGCTGACTAAATAACCAGCCTGCTGCTAGGATGGGGACTGTCGCGACGCCGACAAATGTCTTAGCGACTTCCGCCATCGGCGTCCAAAATAGATTCGGATAGCCCTTATTATTATAAGACTATCCCTCTTCGGTGACATCTGTGCTGGAGCAAAATTTTAACCACCGACAGTAGTTTTAAGCTATTTTGATTTGGGCTGTTGGTACATTTTTTCTACTATCGCAGCAACATAAGAATCAACTAATACTACTTTTTCTTCGCTGGTGCGCTTACTGCTGACATTGGCTGTACCGGTACCCCGCCAAACCGTTTTGTTGGTTTTAGGGTCAATTAAATCGACTAGTAAGGTACCATTAGTGTACTGGCGAACACGAACTTCAGGTGACGTTCCCCAACCGCCGCCATAGAAACTGCCATAACCATGGCCATAACCGCCATAGCTATTCATGCTATTGTAGCTTGTAACTTTGGTGCGGTCTTCTGTTACTACATGATAGTTAATCCAGATCTCGGCCTGATCTTTTGGTTTAGCCACAAGCCCACGTGACTCTAGTTGAGTATTAAGCGCTGAGATAATACGTTGATCACTAAGATTGCCATTGTCTGTACCAACAGCTAAATAATAACTGCTTACATCTTTGCTTTGGAAGTCAGGACTATAATCAACAGTAATGTCGGGCGAGCTGGCACAAGCAAATAACAAAAACATAATTGATAGTAGGGTTAAGGGTTTTAATAGCTTCATTATTTTAGATACTCTGTTAGTTTAAAAAGGGGACAAACTAAGTTTCAAGCGAAGTAGCCGATTGGTTATTCTCATTACAAAATCTGATCAATAGTTTTTGATAGGCTAAATGAATAATACCATTACCCTCGACAAATACACAGCATCAACAGCATCTCTAGTTTCGATTCAGCAGGCTTTACTTACTAGAAAAGACCTGCCAAATAGCTGATTGAACTTCCCAGCTTTTGCTAGACACCAAGAAGTATTAACATGGATTACCACAGTCTGATAAACAGCTCCCATCCCACCCGGCGACAAAAGTGGCTGTGCTTTGTCGTTGGCGTCTGATTGTTGGGTGATGTCGTTGCGATCTATAATTGCGTAGAGGTAAATACTTGCCATGCCCTCATATTAATACCGCCATACTAGGTTGTCTGATAAAGTACCTATCAAATAAATCTTTCTATTGAGTATCTTAGCTATGGAAAAGGCTTCCTTTTACGCGCGGCTGTTTTTATCGTTTAGCCTGGTCTGCATCTCAGTTTCCACTGCTTATTTCAGTTACGCGCTGCTCCAAACTATTCAGGAAATCCCCGATATTATCAATGGGGTTGATAACGCCGCTCAATCTATGGGGCC
>JBNMPW010000084.1:0-12553 GCA_051277205.1 Oceanicoccus sp.
GGTCGGCCATCTACCTATGCATCTATTATTTCGACCATCCAGGACCGCGGCTATGTACGGGTTGAAAACCGTCGTTTCTATGCGGAGAAAATGGGCGACGTGGTGACTGAGCGTTTGGTTGAGAGTTTTGACGATCTGCTGGATTACAACTTTACCGCCACCATGGAAGAAAAGCTTGATCAGGTGGCTGAAGGTTCAATGGAGTGGAAAAAGCTGTTAGATAACTTCTATACAGACTTCCAGAAAAAATTAGATCAGGCTGGTCAGGTCGAAGGCGGCATGCGCGCTAACGAGCCAACCGAAACGGATATTGAGTGCCCTAAGTGTTCTCGTCTTATGCAAGTCCGTACTGCTAGTACCGGTGTGTTCCTAGGCTGTTCGGGTTATGCCTTGCCACCAAAAGAGCGTTGTAAGAGCACCATTAATTTGGTGTCTGGTGATGAAGCCGTCAGTGTCGATGAGGACGATGAAGGCGAATCCAGAATGCTGTTGAAAAAGCATCGCTGTAAGCTTTGTGACACCGCCATGGATAGCTACTTGATTGATGAACAGCGCAAATTACATGTTTGCGGTAATAACCCCGACTGTACCGGTTTTGAAGTAGAGCAGGGCAGTTTCAAAATCAAAGGCTATGAAGGGCCAGTACTGGATTGTGATAAGTGCGGCGAGCAAATGCAGTTAAAGTCAGGTCGCTTTGGTAAGTACTTTGGCTGTACCGCCGAAGAGTGTAAAAACACCCGCAAACTACTGCGCAGCGGTGAAGCCGCGCCGCCGAAGATGGATCCGGTGCCAATGCCAGAATTGGAGTGTGTCAAAGTCGAAGATTTCTATGTGTTACGCGATGGCGCGTCAGGCTTATTTTTGGCGGCCAGTAATTTCCCCAAAAACCGGGAGACCCGAGCGCCATTGGTGGTAGAGATACTGCCCCATAAAAAAGAAATTGATCCCAAGTACAAGCATTTATTTAGTGCGCCAACTGAAGATCCTGATGGCAATAAAGCGGTTATTCGTTATAGCCGTAAAACCAAAGAGCAATACGTGCAAACCGAAATTGATGGTAAGCCTAGTGGCTGGAAAGCTTTCTATCAGGGCGGTAAATGGTTGACCCAAGAGGCAAAAGCCAAGAAAACTAAGAAAGCCGGTTAATTTCAGATGGCTAACTCGCAAAGCCGGATAGTCAATCAGCGACTCTATTTTTGCCGCTTGCATTTGCAATGGCTGGACCAGCAACTACAGCTGCAAATGCTGCCCAAGGCATTGCTCGAGCAGTCTTTGGCTGAGTCCGCGCTGTTTCATTTGCAGATGGCTTACCGGGCGTATTTGCTAGAAATCGCTGAGGCTTACAATCTCAAGCCCGACTCAATCAAGAGTGTTGAGCAATTGATGGCGTGCATAGGCGAGCAGCAGTTGCGCTCAGCAGAGGCCTATGAAATCGAGCAGCTTGCTCAGCAGGCTGAGAGCTGGCTGTCGTCGATGTTACAGGTATATGCACAGCTTGATGAGGATTCAGTGTCCCTGCCCCAGCAGGGTTATCAGCAGGCCAATATGATTAACATTAGTCCAGTGCAAGCAGTTGGCTCCTGTGAGCTCAGCGCCGAACTGGTACATAACTGCCACCAGCAATTAACCGCATTGATAGAAAATCAACGTTTACGCTTGCAAGAATGGTAATTTTTTTGTTTACCGCCCCCGGTTACCTTCACTTGACCGCAGTCCAGCTGTTAGACTTAGCGCTGAGCTATCCAACTTCAGTTACTAAGGTCCACTTGTGTACTCATCCTTGTTAGAAATTATTCAGCTTGCCAACGGTGATATCGTTTTAAAACGTGCCGATGACGAGGGTGAGCCCTTGGTTAAGATTAGTTTTTCGGCTGAGTCAAAAGCCCATATCGGCGAGTCTGGGATTGATGTTGCGAGGGCAATGATTCAAGCAGGGGTAGAAGCCGCTGCTTTGATTAACGAGGAAGCTATTCGAGAGGCTACTTTTGATGGCGATGATTTTGATGCGATGGATGTTGACATTGATGAATCAGCCCTCAGTGAGGAGGGTATCGATGAAATACTGGCCGACGAAGACGGAAAAACCTTCGATCAGTTGGTGGTTAAGCGCGTTCTACACTGAGTTTTGTAGGGCGCTGGGTTGATTGCAGCGCCGCTTTTGGTAACTGCAATCAATGCAGGTGCTAGCGGGTAGCTTAATGCTGGCGTCTTACAACCCCGACACTTAAACCTTCAATAGCAAAATCCTGATGGCGTAAATCGACTTCAATGGGTTGGTAATCTTCATTTTCAGGTAATAGTAGTAGCTGAAACTTACTGCGGGTGCGCTTCAGGCGCTTAACCGTCACTTCGTCATCAATTCGCGCCACAATAATTTCACCGTTTTCAGCTTGGCTTGTTCGGTGAACCGCGAGTAGATCATCTTCAAAGATACCCACGTCGATCATGCTGTCACCGCGTACCCGTAAAAAATAATCGGCGGACGGACTGAAAAAAGAACTGGGCATTTCACAATAATCTTCGATGTGTTCCTGCGCCAAGATGGGATTACCTGCGGCAACTTGGCCGATAATTGGAATGCCTTTATCCATTTCAGGAATACGGATGCCGCGAGAGGCCCCTGGAATCATCTCAATGGCACCTTTGCGTGCCAGCGCTTTAAGATGTTCTTCGGCGGCATTGGCCGATTTAAAACCTAGCTCACGGGCAATGTCAGCACGGGTAGGTGGATAGCCGGTTTCTTCAATATGATTTTTAATCAGGCTAAGCACTTCAGACTGTCTTTGGGTGAGCTTGGTCATATCAAATTATCCCTAGTGGCACTGACGTGCATTACAGGTTATGGCTGTCGCTAATGCTGGCGAGGCGATGAACGCAACGGATACAAAAGGTACTGCCTAAGTTCTGTTTTTATATACAGTACATGTGATTATATACAGTATTGAAGTGCTGACAAGTTTTTTCTTTGATGTCAGTAGGAGTGGCGGATAAAGGGTTTTGCGGAAGAAATAGAGCGGCTGCGGCTAACAGCGGCTCATAGGTATCTAAGACTTTCAGGAGAGACAAGGTTGGTAGGAGTGTTATACACTTCGAGCTTTGATCTGTACTTTCTTGCGTCTTGCGTCTTGCGTCTTGCGACACCGACTAAACCGATAAGACCTGAACCGAGCAATCAAAATGCTTCAGGTACAGGCACTGCCGGCATATCTGGGTCGTTTAAGGCGTCGAGGGTAGTCACCTCCCCGCTTAGACAACCTTCTGTTCCGATAGTGTTTCTTGCACCAAATTCAACGTAATTCTGGGCTGAAAGAATACCGCCAAAATAGTCACCTACGCCGGTTAGCGTAACATCAGCACCTGAGCCGAGGTAGCCACGTGAAAAGATAAAGCCTCTGCTCAAGGCGCCAGCGCCGAATTCTGTGTAGCCGCTACGCTTAGATATCGTCCGGTATGCCGATAACAATGTCAGTTTCAATCATTGATAGCGGCCCGTTCCAGTCTTCCGGGTAAATAGTATCATCGGGGTCGAGTGAGTCTTCGCTACTGAGTTCGTAGGCGTTGCGCCAATCTTCAGGAGCTTCGATTTCTTCTACTAGCATCTCCAGCCAATTTTCAAAGTCGTACTCAGTAATAGCGCCATCGATAAGCTGGGTTTCGATAGTTCTGCTGCTGTCATCGACGGCGACGACTTCGAATGTTATGCCTTGTTGTATATCTCTATACCAGTTACCAATACTCGGAGTGGGTTTGTTCATTACCTGTCCTCAATTGTTTGCTTAACTGTATTCAAAGTAACACGTTTAAATTAGCTGTCCAGTTACCATTATTGGCTAGTCATCAAACTTTAATTGTACAATATTTGCTTGTTAAGGAAAAATACCTCGGTATCAATGGCTTATCGTTTGTAAAATGATTTGAGATGATTTATAACGTTTTTTTAGAGGTTTTTATTATAAAAATTCATTTTTTTGATAAAAATAGTATAAATTGATTACACCGCTCAGCTTTGTTTTTTCGAAGTCTCAGCGCATCTTTCAAAGTCAATAAGAGCAATCCTTTATGAATACTTCAAGCTACAACTTCGGCCAATTTGATAGCTACGTCACTGATTACCCGTGGTTGATCGAAGTGTTTAGCTTGGTGCTGCTAACGCTAGTGTCTCGTTACGTGGTGCTGTTTCTGCTGGCCAAGCTAGATCGGCAATTTAAGAAGACTAAAAACCTGTGGGATGACGCTATGTTAGAAGCCGCCCGCAAGCCGGCTGGGCTGATGATATGGGTGGTCGGTTTTAGCTTGGTGCTAGATGTGCTGCTGGAGCAATCGAAGGCGGCGGTTTTTACATCGGTGGCGCCGGCCCGTGAGATATTGGTAATTGTGGTCATGGCTTGGTTTGTTATCCGTGTTATCAGCCAAGTTGAGGCTCGCTTGATGTCCTCTCAATACACCGCTGAGCCGCTGGATGAAACCACGGTTAATGCCTTAGGTAAGTTAGTCCGCCTTGCTGTGATCATTACGATGGCGCTGGTGGTCTTGCAAACAATGGGTTATAGCATATCTGGAGTGTTGGCTTTTGGTGGCGTCGGTGGTATTGCGGTGGGTTTTGCCGCTAAGGATCTGCTGGCTAATTTCTTTGGTGGTTTGATGATTTATCTCGATCGGCCCTTTGCTGTAGGTAATTGGATTCGTTCTCCAGATAAAGAGATAGAAGGCACAGTTGAGCAGATTGGTTGGCGCCAGACTCGGATCCGTACTTTTGATAAGCGCCCGTTGTATGTACCTAACTCTACTTTCAGTGTTATCTCGGTGGAAAATCCGTCGCGGATGTTGAATCGGCGAATTTATGAAACCATTGGTATTCGCTACGATGATGCGGCGGTGCTGCAGGCGGTGGTCGAAGACGTCAGGGTCTTATTAGAAGGCCATGAACTTATTGATCAGAAGCAAACCATCATTGTGAATTTCAATAGCTTCGGGCCATCCTCGCTGGATTTCTTTGTCTATAGCTTTACTCGGACTACCGATTGGGTGGAGTTTCATAGCGTGAAGCAGCAAGTGCTGCTGGAAATTCTTGAAATTATTTTCAAGCATGGCGCCGATGTAGCCTACCCCACAACAACTTTGAAGGTCCCCGATCCATTGAACCTGCAAACAATGGATAACCGCTAATGCTGGCTATTATTGGTGGTACTGGTTTATCGAGTTTTCAGGGTGGTGAAGTACTGGGTGATCGCAGTACCCCCTATGGCGCAACTTCGGCGGATATTATCCAAACATCGATTGCCGGCCAGCGTTTATTTTTTTTGGCCAGGCACGGTAATCCGCATCAAATTCCTCCCCATAAAATAAACTATCGGGCTAATCTGTGGGCGCTGCAGCAGCTTGGTGTCAGCGATATCATCGCGGTCAATGCAGTGGGAGGCATTAGTGCTGATATGCCCGTTGGCGCTATGGTCATGCCGCTGCAGCTCATTGATTATAGCTATGGCCGCGAGCACACATTTTTTGATGGCGACGGCTTGGACTTAGAGCATATCGATTTCACCCATCCTTTTTGTCCATTGCTGCGTCAACGTTTAATTGCAGCGGCTGCAGCCAGCGGTCTAAAGCTGATTGATAAAGGGGTTTACGGGGTTGTGCAGGGGCCAAGGCTGGAGACGGCAGCTGAGATTGATCGGATGGAGAGTGATGGCTGCGATTTGGTGGGGATGACGGCAATGCCTGAGGCGGCGTTAGCAAGAGAGCTGTCGATTAACTATGCCAGTCTTTGTTTGGTGGTAAACCCGGCCGCGGGACGCAGTGATACTGAAATTTCAATGGCTGATATTCAGCGCGTAATTGATACCGGCATGAGTCGGGTACGTGATTTATTAACGGCCGCAATAGGGCGTTAGCGTCGCATATGTATAGCCCGTTATTAAGGCGTGCTTTCAGTGTCAGCAGCGGTTTGTTCATCGAGAGGTACTTGTTCGCTGTCGACTTCAGGAAAATCATAAGCCGTAATCTTAATTAACAAACCCATTAATGGGTGGTCAATATAATGCAATTCGTTACTGCGCATGCGGCGTTGTTGTCGCAACGCAACAGTACGGTCAACAACATATTGATTGGCGCTTAATTGTGAAAATGGATTATCGAAGGGAATATTTGCACTATTGTTGTCGCCGCTACCGATGGCCGCGAAAATATCTTTGTTCGTTAGTTCATGCTGGCTACGACTATTGTTGGCATTAGAGGTGATCGGCAATTTAGGCAATACCGGCCATAGGTTGTCGCTACGGCCGGCATTGCTGACAAAGGTGCTGAGCCATAGGTCAGTGCTAATATGTAAATAGCGTTCTAGTCCTATGCTCACGGAGCCTTCTAGCTCATAGCGTTGATCAAACATATCACCACCACGAATCAATATGCTGTCGGCACTATCACGGGGGTTAATGGGTTGTCGCCAGCTGGCGTGAAAGAGTTGCCGAAAACCCACTTGACGAAATAACTTGCGTTTCAATTGAGAGAAACTGTGTTGCTCTTCATCCAGCTGAGTGAAGGGTTGCTGCTGAAGGTTAATCTTAACCGGTGGCGGTTTACTGGCAGTCAGTGCTTGCGGCTCGGCTGTTGTAAGTTCGGGCGTTTCGTTTGCAAGTGGTGCGAGCGGCTGTTGATCATCGGTCCAATCATTAAGGGTTATTTGATCGTCGCTACTTTGTTGCAAGGCAATGATTCTATTTGGGTATTTAAGTCTTAGTTCGGTCGGCCACTGTTCGCTACCATGCGCACTTTCACCGTGGGCAAAAATTAATAACTCAATCTGATACCACTGCGGGCCTTGAGTTTTTGACGGTGCAGGAATGGCTTGCGCCGCCGCCAAATTTGCAGTGGCGGCGATAGTGATAAGCAGTAGCTGGTTAAATAGTTTTTTCATGCTGGTAGTGTAATTCACCCTGTTGCGGTCAGGCTATGGTTTTATCGTTGATAACTTTATTATTGTCGCATTAATGTACCGGTGCAAGCTGGGTTAACAGCTGCTCGACAAACTCAAAGCGTTCTTCGTTAAGCTCCAGTGGCTCGATAAATTTCAGTGCTGTGGCGCCGGCCAGTTGATAAGTGTCTGATTGGCTTTGTACCAGCTGGATCAGGTTAATAGGCTCCACTTTGGTGTGCTCAGCGAAGTGCAATTTGCCGCCATAGGCGGAGGCTTCTACTTTGCTAATACCAATCGCCTGTGCCTGTAATTTGATTTGGGTGGCGCGGAACAGATTTTTTACTGGATCTGGCAGTAGCCCAAAGCGATCGATCATTTCGACCTGTAATTCTCGTAATTCGCCCTTATCTTCGGCGTTGGCGATGCGCTTATAGAGAATCAAGCGGGTGTGGACATCCGGTAAATAGTCATCGGGAATTAATGCGGGTAGTCGCAAATTAACTTCACTGCCCGGATTGAAGGCATCTTCGAGATTGGCTTGCTTACCTTCTTTGATTGCTTTTACCGCTCGTTCTAACATATCCATATACAGGGTAAAGCCGATACTATGGATTTGACCACTTTGACCATCGCCAAGTAGCTCGCCGGCGCCACGAATTTCTAGGTCATGAGTCGCGAGGGTAAAGCCCGAGCCAAGTTCTTCCGCCTGACAAATGGCATCTAAGCGTTTTTCGGCATCAGCGGTCATGTTTTTATGGCCCGGTGTCAGCAGATAGGCGTAGGCTTGGTGATGCGAACGTCCAACTCTGCCACGTAATTGATGCAGTTGCGCCAAACCAAATTTATCAGCACGGTCGATAAGAATGGTGTTTGCGCTGGGTACATCGATACCGGTTTCAATAATAGTGGTGCAAAGCAATAAATTAAAACGTTTATGATAAAAGTCTGACATCACTTGTTCGAGGTCGCGCTCGCGCATTTGACCGTGGCCAATTCCAATGCGAACTTCAGGCACTAGTAGTTGAATATCGCGAGCGGTCTGTTCGATAGTTTTGACATCGTTGTGTAAATAATACACTTGACCACCGCGCAAAATTTCCCGCAGAATGGCCTCTTTGATAATGCCTTTTTCCCATTGACGGACAAAAGTTTTTACCGATAGGCGGCGTGCAGGTGGAGTGGCGATAATCGATAGATCGCGCATCCCGGATATGGCCATATTCAGCGTGCGTGGAATCGGCGTGGCGGTGAGGGTGAGAATATCGACTTCCGACCGCATTGACTTCAGTTGTTCTTTTTGGCGCACACCAAAGCGATGCTCTTCATCGATAATTAGCAGACCAAGATCTTTATATTTAACACTGCCATTCAATAATTTATGGGTGCCGATTAAAATGTCTACTTTGCCGGCCGCCGTTTTTTCCAGTACTTCTTCTTGTTCTTTGTTAGAGCGAAACCGTGACAACACTTCTATATTGACGGGCCAGTCGGCAAAGCGATCTTTAAAGGATTCTAAGTGTTGCTGGGCGAGCAGGGTGGTGGGCACCAAGATGGCGACTTGTTTATTGTTGTGAACGGCAACAAAGGCAGCTCGCATGGCAACTTCTGTTTTACCAAAACCAACGTCACCGCAAACTAAGCGGTCGGTGGCCGCGTTGGTTTGAAGATCTGCAATCACAGCTTCAATGGCGGCTTCCTGATCGGGGGTTTCTTCAAATGGGAAGCCGGCTGAAAAGCTTTCATAGGCTTGGCCTGGATGCTTAAAACTCTGACCCGGTCTGGCGGCACGACGGGCATAAATATCCAATAATTCAGCGGCAACATCGCGGATTTTTTCCGCTGCTTTACGTTTGGCTTTTGACCATTGGTCACTGCCTAAACGATGCAAGGGTGCGCTATCGCCATCCGCGCCACTGTAGCGGCTGATCAAATGCAAAGATGATACTGGGACATATAATTTTGCGCCATCGGCATATTCCAGCGCCAGAAACTCGGTGTCCTGACCGTCCACGCCTATATCTTGTAAACCGTGATAACGGCCAACCCCGTGATCGATATGCACCACGGGTGCACCGATGCGTAGCTCGGTGAGGTTTTTAATAATGGCGTCGCTGTTATCTTTTGCTTTGCGGCGACGGCGAGATTGCATTACCCGCCGGCCGAACAACTGCGGTTCTGCGATTACCGTTATTGCGGGCAGTTGTAAGCCCGACTCGATAGGACCAATAGTGATTGCCAGCTTGTCATCGCCGTCGACAAATTGTTGCCAGTTGTCGATGGTTGTTGGGTTGATGTTATGACGTTGCAGCAGTTCGATTAATGTTTCTCTTCGACCGGCGCTTTCTGCGCAAAATAAAATGCGGTTGTTGCTTTCGTTAACCAGCTTTTCAATCTCGGCCAACGGCGAGTCCGATTGATTGTCGATGGCGAGAAAAGGCGGTTGCTGGCTATCAAAGTTATGGTTGCCAGCTCTTGTCGGCAAGCTGTCGCGATAACTGATCAACCGCGGATACTGTTTTAGCGCGCTAAATATTTGTTCGCTGGCAAGAAACAATTGCTGGGGTGCTAACAACGGTCGCTGGTTGTCGATGTTGCGGTCTTCATAGCGCTGGTGCAGATCGCGCCAGAATTGATCGGCGGCGGCTTCTAGTCCTTCTTGGCAAATAACCAAGCTTTGAGTTGGCAAATAATCAAAGAGGGTGCTTGTCTGTTCAAAAAACAGCGGTAAATAATATTCGATGCCAGCTGGTGCTATGCCATCGCTGACATCTTGATAGATGGGGCACTTGCGGTGATCAACATTAAAATGTTCATGCCACTGATTGCGAAAACGGCTGATGCCGGCCTCATCAAGCGGAAACTCTTTACCGGGCAGCAAGCTAATTTCTTTAACCTGCTCAATGGTGCGCTGGTTTTCTGGATCAAAGGTCCGTAGCGTGTCAATTTCATCATCCAGTAAATCAACCCGAAAAGGTGTTGGGCTACCCATTGGAAAAATATCCATTATCGAGCCACGCAATGCGAATTCACCATGCTCATAAACGGTATTCACGCAGCGATAACCGTTGGCCTCTAATTGTCGACGCATTGAGATAACATCAAATTGCTGGCCAACCTTGATGGCAAGGCTGTGGGCTTGCAGATAGTCATTGGGTAGTAGTCGGTGCATCAGTGTCGATACGGGCACGATCAATAAACCTTGCTGAATGCTTGAAAGCTGATGCAAGGTATTGAGGCGTTCGGAAATGATATCTTGGTGTGGGGAGAAGCTATCGTAAGGCAGGGTCTCCCAATCGGGGAAATGCACGATATTCATGTCGCTATAAAATTTCAGCTCTTGCTCAAAGCGCATCGCGCTGGCGGTGTCATTACAAATCAATAAAGTGAAACGGCCGCTTTGTTGTGCGGCATTGGCGATCGCCAGAGCGTTGGCGCTACCGTATAGCTGACCCCAGCGCTGGCGGTCACCAGCGTTGGTCGCCAGTGGCGGATTGAACAGTGAGTGCGTTGTCATAAAATAGGGTTGGTACCTTTGAATAAATTGCGGGCGCATTGTAGCGTGGCTGCAGCGTTTTTACAGCGTTGATTAGGGCGAAAATAGGCATCATTAGGCTTGGTCTAGCGCAGTGAGTTGTTGATAAAGGTGAGCTAGGCCAGTTATTTGCAAAAATATCTCTCTAATTATCGTTTTGGCAGTTGAACTTGAACGGGTGAATGCACATAATACGCCGCTTTTGGCGCCCCCTTTTTTTAACCCTTCATGAAGGTAACGCACTGTGAGTATTGATAAAACTACCCGGACACGCCCCGATGACTATTTTGCCGATTGGAAAGAGCGTGAGGCTATGGCCGAAGGTATGATTTCTTTGGTTGGCAAATTGTACCGTAATAGTGTCAAAACTTATATTTACGGCCAGAACTTGGTTAACCTGTCGGTGCTTGAGATCATGCAAGCTCATCGCGTGGTGCGTCAGGTACAGGGCAATGAGTTGTCTGAATTTGAAACCTTCCCAGTTATTAAAGCATTGGCTGCACTCAACTTAGGGATTGCCCATATTGATGCAGGCCGTATTGCCGTGATGTTTGAAGAGGGTCCTAAGCAAGAAGGTGTCAGCGTTGATGATTTTGTTAAAAGTCAGGTCGCTGAGCTGATCAATGACACCACCCCAGAGCCTGAACCTCGGGATGTCGTATTGTTCGGTTTTGGTCGTATTGGCCGCCTGATGGCGCGCCTGCTCATAGAGAAAACCGGTGGCGGCGACAACATGCGCTTGAAGGCCATTGTTGTTCGCAAGGGTAAGGCCGATAATGATTTGGTCAAACGTGCCAGCCTGTTGCGCCGCGATTCAATCCACGGGCCGTTTAAAGGCACAATTCGTGTTGATGAAGAGCACAATTCGTTCGTCGCCAACGGCAATGAGATCAAGGTGATTTATGCCAGTTCGCCGGAAGAGGTAGATTACACTGACTATGGCATCGAAAACGCCATTGTGATTGATAACACCGGTATTTTTAAAGATGCCGAGGGTCTATCTCGCCACCTGCGTCCAGGGATCGCCAAAGTTATCCTCACGGCCCCCGGCAATGATGTGCCCAATATTGTTCACGGTATTAATAATAGTGAGATTCGCGACGAAGACCGTATTATTTCGGCGGCTAGCTGTACCACTAATGCCATTGCCCCGCCATTGAAAGCGATGAATGATAAGTTCGGTATCGTTTCCGGTCACATTGAGACTGTTCACGCCTATACTAATGACCAAAACCTGATTGATAACTACCACAAGGCTGATCGACGCGGTCGCAGCGCACCCTTGAACATGGTTATTACCTCAACTGGCGCAGCTAAAGCTGTCGCCAAAGTATTGCCGGTTATGAAAGGCAAGCTCACCGGTAACGCGATTCGTGTGCCGACGCCGAATGTATCGATGGCGATTCTCAAGTTGACCCTTGAAAGAGAAACCACAGTAGAAGAGGTCAATGAGTATATTCGTCAAGTGGCCTTGCACTCTCCGCTGCGTAAGCAAATCGACTTCTCCAATTCGCCAGAAGTGGTATCAAGTGACTTTGTGGGTTCACGTCATGCCTGTATCTTTGATTCAGTAGCAACTGTGGTTAACGGTAGTCAGGTCATTATGTATTGCTGGTATGATAATGAGTTTGGCTATAGCTGTCAGGTACACCGCGTACTCGAGCAGATGGCAGGCATTGAATACCGCGTCTTTCCTAAAGACTAACGTGCTGTTTCGTTTCCCTAAAGCCGCCTTCCTAGGCGGCTTTATTGTAGGTTTGCTGTTCTCAGTTAAGCAATCTTCGCAAAAAATGTTAAAAGACCTTTTAAATCAATTAAATGCGAGCTGAGCCTCTAGCATTTACAGGTTCAGATCTTTATACTTGCGCATTTTTTAGAGGGCGGTTTGTATCCGCTGCCAATAGCCTTAATTAGTCTATTATTAGACGGTATAAGGGGCTGTTGGCTGCAACTTTTGGGCTTGCTGTAAAGCCCAGATCCGCCAGTATTCATCAGCAAAATTTTTATCTACAATCAGGCATACTCTATGATTAAGATCAATCGTGGTTTGGACTTGCCTATCTCCGGTGCACCTGTACAGGTTATTAGCGAAGGCGCCAAAGCGCGCT
>JBNMPW010000085.1:0-12443 GCA_051277205.1 Oceanicoccus sp.
GATCCAGCCAGGCTCAGTTCTGTATAGCTTCAGAGGGCGTGGGTTATCAACCGATGCAGCTAAACAGCACTGAGCATGGCGGCAACCCAGCGACACAACACCTAACCAAAACCAACTCTCAGCACTCAAAACAGCGTTCTAAAGTCGCAAGCTAAGTCACTGAACCCGTTATCAGCTGGAACCCCGCGCCTTGGCTGAAATAAGCCGCCATTAGCCTAGATACCGCTATTTATATTGTTCGCCACCGCCAAACACGCAAGTTAGCAGCAAGCCGACATGACCAACATTCCATGCTATGATGCGCGCCTTGATTTTTAGCCATTTCAGTCACTAATACCGAACTCAATTATGTATGTTTTTTCAGTCAATGCCCGCACCCCAGAACCCTACGAAGACTTCGCCAAAGGCGCTGAAGTACCGCTGATTATGTACATCAACTTCAAAGATTTATTCGGTGCCGAACAGCTATGTCGTATCTACCTGATGCAACAGGGGTTTGAACGCCCCAGTATTGAAAAGCGCAAACTGATTGAAAATAAATTTCTGAACGATCAAAAACTCATCGACGCCGACCCCGCCTTAAAAGAAGCTTTGCAAAGCGGTTATTCTATTCAGATTTTTAGCGCCCACTAAGCACTTTAGCCAACAGTAGTTTCTACCATGACTTTAAAACACTGCATTATCCATCACATTGAGCGCGCTGTTCCGGGCGCTGATCTCAATACCGAACTACGCGAACAAGAAAATAATTGCGCAGGCCCAGCCTATTCGCTGTTTGAGCAACTCAAGCAAAGTTATCAGCGCAGCAGCCAAAAACAATACGGCCACTTTGATCGTGAGCAATCCGACAACCCTCTGCCCGGCTGGTTACTTGAACAGCAACAGGGAAAATCTCCCTTTGCCAGAACTAGCCAGCGGATGTTGGAACAGCTGCAGCAGAAGCTGGGCGATAATGACGAAGCTTTTTCTGCCCATATCATGATTGCTTTAGAAGAAGTAATGGATCAGCCACAGCTATATATTTTTTGGGTTAACCACGTCGAAGCCAACCATATTGATCGCGAGTTAGAAGTCTCCACCAGCCTCTATATCGACAGCAATAAAATGGCTTATGCCGCACGTTTGTTTATCGATGAATGGCAGCTTGAAGACAGTCAAAAATATTTATCGATCATCACCGGTCGCGGCAATAAAAATCTCAGCGATGCCTTTGATGGTTTTATTGGTTTCTCAACCGGTATTGATTTAAAACAAGAGACCAATGACTTTCTCAATATTGTTGACCAATACGCCGATACCCTGCCGGAAGAAAAAAACAGCGACTATAAGGGTCAAATTCTCGACTACTGTGTCGAACAAGACAAGCAAGGATCGCCGGTTGTGTTTGAGGATATTTCGCATCAGCTGGACGAAAAGCATCCCGAGGCTTTCGCCAGCTTTATTAGCAGCACCCAAGAAGCACCCAAGAAGGAAATCTACACCGACCGCAGCAGCCTAAAACGCTATATGCGTTACTTTGGTCGCGATAAAGATATGAGCATCAGCTTTTCCTCCGATCGCTTAGGCGAAGATGTTATCTACGACGAAGAAGCCGGCAGCCTCATTATCAAACGGATCCCTAAATCTTTGAAGCAACAATTCAAGAATTCGCAGCAAGACTAAATACTCACCGGTAGTAAACCGCGACAGCGAATTACGCTACCCTCACCCAAACCGATATTATTAATGGCCTTTATCAGGCTGGCGTAGCAGAATAGGATTAAGTCAACAGTGTTTGATAAACAGGATCTGGTCACCATCGCCAATATGGCGATGCCCTTTGGTAAATATAAAGGCCGCCCATTGATCGACTTACCTGAAGAATACTTGCTGTGGTTTGCTAAAAAAGGGTTCCCCGAAAGTAAATTGGGAATGCTGATGCAATTGACGCTGGAAATAAAAATCAATGGTCAAGACAATATTATTAAACCATTGAAAAAGGGTTATTAATTAATGTTCTTTGGGTAGAACTTGCAACAGGCAGGCAGTTAAATTCGATAAGGCTGCAACTGAATTTCTTCTACCATCCGCCCCAGCAAAACGATACGACCTTGATAGCGCTCATTGCCGGTAGAAGTGAACTCAAACTCATACCTTCGCCATAAAACGACGCTGCCGCGCTTATTGCGTTTAAACCAAAACCCTCGCAACGCCACGACCTCATCCAACAACTGCACATCGACTTGCTTGCAATGGTTACGCACCGCCTGCAATGCCAATTGCTTGGCCCCTTGAGCATTCCACCACAACATCAAAAAGCTAATCAACAGGACAAATAACAGCACATCATTTAGATTAAAATACATCTGCGCTACCACATCAAATCGTCAGGAATTTGGTAATCCGCATAGGGATCATCTACATCAACTTCATTACCGCCAGCTTGATTGCTGACAATCACTCGATCAGGCAAGCGCTGTTCAATTTTTTCTGCCACTACCCGCGGCACCACTTCATAGCGGCTATCAAGACTGACAATCGCCAGCAAACCGCGGCTCAATTGATTAAGCATCAGTTGATTAACCAAAACTTTCTTGATTTTTTTCTGGTCGGTGAAGTTGTAATCCAGCTCGCCGTCACGGGCAACACGATGTGTTTCAATAAGCTGCTTAACCTGGGCGGCGATCGCTTTTTTATCAGCTTCGGCTTTGCGCTGCTGGTTCAATAAGCGGTCGCGCTCAACTTTTTCTTTGCGGGCATGCTCAACCTGCTGGCGAGTATCATCCACCACCGCCTCTTTGCTCTTGCGCTGCTGCTTAGCCTGCTTGTGCTTATCCTTCTTTATGCCCTTAGCTTTCTTTTTATCAGCCAAACCGGCTTTGAGTAGTTGATCTTGTAACGAACCCACCATAAGACTGCCTTTAACCTCACTCTAAAATGTAACTAAGTTAAACAAAACGTTAATTATTTTTAATTCAATTACTTATGCATTACTATAGCGCCAATATCATACCACCTCATCACTGAATTAAGTGCTAACCTCTTACATCAGTGACACCGTAAGCGAATCCTTACATACAGAAGAAAAACTGATGATCAGAAGAACCAAAATTGTTGCCACCATTGGCCCCGCCTCTGGAAGCCCCGAAATGATAGCCACCTTATTGAATAAAGGCGTCAATGTTTTCCGCCTCAACTTTTCCCATGGTTCCGCCGAAGGTCATCGCCGACAAGCCGAAATAATTCGCCAAGTTTGTAGCGAGAAAGCCGTCCATGCCGCCATACTCGGCGACCTACAAGGTCCCAAAATTCGGGTTGGCGATCTGCACAAAGAATCGCTAACGCTAGTCGACGGTGCCGCGATTACCCTCACTGTGGACGACAGCAAGCCCAGTTCTGACCAGTGCATCAGCGTCGGTTATAAACCTTTACCGCAATCGGTACATGCCGGTGATACCTTGCTATTGGATGATGGTCTCATTCAGCTCACCGTCACTAGTGTTAGCGGTGACGATGTCCTATGCGAAGTAAAAATCGGCGGCGAGCTAAAGTCTCGCAAAGGTCTCAACCGCCTAGGTGGAGGCTTATCCGCCCCCGCAATTACTGAAAAAGACATGGTCGATATCGAACTGGCAGTCGACATCAAAGTCGATTATCTCGCGGTATCTTTTCCCAGCTGTGCAGCCGACCTAGACCCCGTTAAAAAGAAGTTGGCAGAACTGGGCGCAGATATCAGTATCATCTCCAAGATTGAGCGCGCCGAAGCCGTCGCCACGGATGAAACCTTAGAAGCATTAATTCAGGCCTCTGACGGAGTGATGGTGGCGCGCGGTGATTTGGGCGTTGAGATTGGCGATGCACAGCTAATTGGCGTGCAGAAAAAAATTATTCGCGCCGCTCGCCGCGCTAATCGGCCGGTAATTACTGCCACCCAAATGATGGAATCAATGATTACCGCGCCAGTTCCAACCCGTGCCGAAGTATTTGATGTCGCTAATGCGGTACTCGATGGCACCGATGCCGTTATGTTGTCGGCAGAGACCGCCACTGGTAAGCATCCTGACAAAGTAGTCGCCGCTATGGCGAACGCTTGCTTAGGCGCAGAAAAACACCCTGAAACCCGCACCTCGGGTTATCGCATCGACCGTACTATTAAAACCATAGATGAATCGATTGCCTTATCCGCGATCTACGC
Source organism: Oceanicoccus sp. (assembly GCA_051277205.1). Classification (GTDB taxonomy): domain Bacteria; phylum Pseudomonadota; class Gammaproteobacteria; order Pseudomonadales; family Dasaniaceae; genus Oceanicoccus. The sequence goes on from JBNMPW010000085.1 coordinate 4,175, forward strand.
CGCTAATAATCTCGACAACGTCAGTGCCAGTATCTGCTTAACCGAATCGGGCTCGACCGCTTTGGTGATGTCACGACTCAGCTCTGGCCTGCCTATATTTGGTGTCTCGCGACATCATGAAACCTGTCAACGTATGTCGTTATATCGCGGCGTAGTGCCGATCTATTTTGATGTCACCAAGCAACCGCGGGAAGATATTTACCGCTGTGCACTGCAAAAAATAAAAGAGATTGGCGGCATTTCCCCCGGCGAGCGTGTCATTGTCACTTGTGGCGATGTTAGCGGGTCTGGCGGCATGACCAACACCCTGAAAATTCTGGAGTGCACATAAGAACAACTGCTAAACTGCATGCATGTTAAAACTATCAAACAATGTCACCATCGGTGCGGAGGAGTTACAAATCTCCGCTATCCGAGCGCAGGGGGCTGGCGGCCAGAACGTCAACAAAGTGTCCACCGCGATACACTTGCGGTTCGATATTCACGGCTCCTCGCTGCCCGATTTTTATAAGCAACGATTGCTAGCCAGTAATGACCAGCGCATTAACCAACTGGGCGTGATCGTTATTAAAGCGCAGCGCTATCGCAGCCAAGAGAAAAATCGCGAAGATGCACTTGAACGTCTCGGTCAGCTCATTAAACAAGCCACCGCAGCTATCAAAGCCAGACGCCCTACCCGAGCCACCAAAGCCTCACAGAGACGCCGTGTTGACAGTAAAACCCAACGGGGAAAACTGAAATCGACGCGGTCAAAACCCCAACTCTAAAGATAAATACCGTTAAATAACCCAATTTGCATTCCAGACACAGACAAAACCACTATCGGCGTATAGACTAACGTTCATTCATTATTTATAACAATATCCGGCCGGGCAGGTAACATCAAAATCATGAGTAACAATGACTTACGATCAATCATAGAGTTACTTCCTAATTATTCACCTTTCGATAGCATCGACGACAAATTGATGCGTATGCTGGCCAAAGACGTCCAAGTTAAAACCGCCGACAAAGGTTTTACCCTGTTTCGCAGCGGCGACTACGATGCCGACGAATATTACTTGATCAACGGCTCAATCACCTTGGTTGCTAACGATGGTCGTGAAAATACTATCGATAGCACTGGCAGCAACGCACGCTTCCCTATCGCCCGACTGCGGCCACGGATGTATACCGCTAAAGTCGGCACGCCCATTCGCTATTTTGTTATCAATACTTCAGTGCTCGATGAACTCCAGAGCAGCCTGCGCAAAACCGACAGTAATGTGATGGTGCAAGAAATGCAGCACAAGGCCGGCGAAGAAGGCCACTCGTTGCAATATGAATTTGAACAGGAGCTAAACAACGGCCGCTTCGTACTGCCCAGCTTGCCAGAGGTTGCTTTTCGCATTCGTGAGCTAATCGACGATCCAGAGTGTAGCATGGCCAACCTAGCCAAGCTGGTGAACACCGACGCAGCCATTGCCGCCAAGCTGGTCAAAGTAGCCAACAGTGCTATGTATCGCGGCATGAGCCACTATGACAACACGCAGTCCTCCATCTCTCGACTGGGCTTAATCACCACTAAACAGTTAGTCACCAGCTTTGCGGTATTAGCACTGTTTGAAACGGAATCGCATGCCTTCAAAGAGCGTATGAAACAGCTATGGCAAGAAAATATTGAAGTTGCAGCCTACAGCTATGTCCTAGCCAAACAATTGCCACGTTTTAACGAAGAAGAAGCACTGTTGGCAGGATTAATACACAGTATTGGTGAAATCGTAGTGCTGACTTATGCTAGCCGCTTCTATGATTTATCCACCGATACCCAACGCCTCGATTTACTGATTGCCAATCTACGCGGCAAACTTGGTGCTATGGTGCTAACCAAGTGGGAGTTCAGCAATGAAATGATTACCGTCGCCCGCGAATCTCATGATTGGATGCGCGGCAATGGCAAGATCGCCGAAGACGGCTCCGATTTCGATTACTGCGACTTGGTACAAGTGGCCAGATTCTATGCACTGCAAGACAAAGAGGGCGTCATCGACTTACCAGAAATGACTTCTGTCCCCGCATTTGAAAAACTTAACAAGCGTCAATTTACCTCCGAGCAAACCACTGCGATCATTCAAGAAGCTGAAGAGCAGATCTCCGAGCTGCGCTCAATTTTTGCCTAAGGGCGAACTGTTAGCCAGTGCCGTCAGTTAAAAGCTATACTAGGGCCCGCCAGATCAGCACAGTACCATCGCCTAATAACCGTAGATAAGAGTAACCACCATGTCCGTACAAAAAATATTAATAGTCCTAACATCCCATGCAGAACTAGGCGACAGCGGTGAGAAAACTGGCTTTTGGGTAGAGGAATTTGCCGCCCCTTATTATGTTTTTCTCGATGCCGGTGCTGACATCACTTTAGCTTCACCAAAAGGTGGCCAACCGCCGATAGATCCCAAGAGCGAACTGCCTGACTTTCAAACCGATGCCACTCATCGCTTTGATAGTGATCAAGCCTGCCAACAAAAACTGGCGACCACTATCAAACTTAGCGAGATAAACGCCAGCGACTATAGCGCCGTTTTTTATCCCGGTGGTCATGGCCCATTATGGGATTTGCACAGTGACCAACATTCGATTGCATTGATTGAAAACTTTATAGCCGCCGGCAAACCAGTAGCAGCGGTTTGTCATGCACCCGCCGTATTATTAAAAGCCAAAGCTGAAAATGGTAAATCGCTAATCACGGGGAAAAATATAACCGGTTTTAGCAATACAGAAGAGGCCGCGGTAGCATTGATCGACATCGTGCCTTACTTACTAGAAGATGAGCTAAAGGCACTCGGAGCTCATTACCAAAAAGTTGACGACTGGCTGCCGCTGGCAGTGGTTGATGGCTTGCTGATCACCGGCCAAAACCCCGCGTCTTCATCAGCGGCGGCCGAGGCCTTACTTGAGCAGTAACTAACGAGCTCGCCTGGGTTTAATCTTATCAATCTCCTCAGGGGCTTCAGTTTTTTGCTCGAAAGTTCAACGCGGATAAATTCGATCGAGATCAGCAAGATCTTCTTCATAGCTAACATTATAGCCATTGCCTTTGCGTTATACCGTTGGGTATAACGCAAAGGATAAATCACATCTTTGTTAAACAATTAAATCATTAACATTGGCGCAAAGTGCACAAATTTAAAGCCGGTGCCATATTGATTTAACGGCTCCTCATTCATATCTTTTGCGGGTGCAAGGTCAACAAGCCAGGTAGCCATTGCTCTGTGGTTTCCAATCACGTTTGTAAACGTTTTTCGGTAGGGTTACCGACAGTGAGGTACATTGCTCGCGCCCGAAACTTAAGCGTCTGCACCAGTTCGACCACCATCGAATAACACGCCCAACTAGTAGCGCAAGAGATTCAAATTAAGGCCCGCTAATCAATAATCTGCTCAGGGCGTTCTACGCGCGACTTTAATTTCTAGCACCGCATCGAGCAAGCGTTTATTTTTAGTTTTAATACTTTGTTGCGCTAAGCTAACCGCCGTATCCCTATCTAATACTGTCCCTATCTAATACTGTCACGCTATTATCCTTTATCATTACTATTATTAAAGGATTTCAATACTCATATTTTTAGGCTACTGATACTCTTAAAAAACGCCACTTCAACAATATCATAGACGCAACAATCACCATCAATACAGCACTGATTTATAACAGGTCAGATATACATAATACCGTATGTAAAAAATCACTATAAAATTCACTAATCACATTAAATCAGCGATGATAGCAGGATAAAAAATATGCTTCTAACATCCAAAAAATAGTCGATAATGACAAATTAATTTGTGCTGTATTTTTATACTAAGGTTTAACGATATTATTTTTATTGTTCATATCAGAGTATATTTATCTCAATTATTTTTATTGCTTAGCATAGCAATATCAACTGTTAAATAGCTTTATGACTTAGCCAGTCAAGGCTATCACGCGCAATAAATTATAGGCACAGATAATTTCGACTACACTTAACCTATTATTAACGTAACAATAACTGACGGTATCGGAATATGTATGATGAACTTTCTTTAGATCACTTCATGGATGGCCTCAAAAAACGAAATCCCGGCGAACCAGAATTCCATCAGGCGGTATATGAAGTTGCCGAATCAGTTATTCCCTTTATTCTCGACAACCCACGCTATCAACAAGCCGGTATTATCCAGCGTATGACCGAGCCCGACCGCAGCATTATATTCCGCGTGGTGTGGGAGGACGACGACGGTAATATCAGGGTCAATCGCGGCTACCGGGTACAGTTCAATAACTCTATTGGCCCCTATAAAGGCGGCTTACGTTTTCACCCGTCGGTGAATTTAAGTATCTTAAAATTTCTCGGCTTTGAACAAACCTTTAAAAACAGCCTAACGACCTTGCCGATGGGCGCGGGTAAAGGCGGCGCGGACTTTAACCCCAAGGGTAAATCAGACCGCGAAGTTATGCGATTTTGCCAAGCGTTCATGACTGAGCTATTCCACCATATCGGTCCAAATACCGATGTTCCAGCCGGTGATATTGGTGTCGGCGCCCGTGAGATCAGTTATATGTTCGGCCAATACAAACGTCTAGCCCATGAGTTTACCGGCGTACTCACCGGTAAAGCGCTAGAATTTGGTGGCAGTTTAATCCGTACCGAAGCCACCGGTTATGGCAATGCCTATTTTATGGAAGAAATGCTCAAGCATCACGGTGACTCCATTGAGGGTAAAACCTGTACCGTATCTGGCTCCGGTAATGTTGCTACCTATTGCACCGAAAAAATTAACCAATTGGGCGGTAAAGTAGTCACCATGTCAGATTCATCCGGCTTCATCTATGACCCTGGCGGTATCGACGCAGACAAGCTCGCCTATATCATCAATTTAAAAACCATTAACCGCGGTCGTATCTCAGAATACGCTGATAAATACGGCTGTGAGTTCTACCCTGGCAAACGGCCCTGGCAGGTACCTTGTGACCTCGCCTTCCCCTGCGCCACTCAAAACGAGCTGGATGCGGATGACGCCAAGACATTGGTAAGCAATGGCTGTAAAGCGGTATCAGAGGGGGCCAACATGCCCACTACGGTGGACGCAATTGCGGTATTACAACAGGCGAAACTTCTCTATGGCCCGGGTAAAGCAGCCAATGCCGGCGGCGTGGCAGTGTCGGGGCTGGAAATGACGCAAAACAGTATTCGCATGGCCTGGACCGCCCCTGAACTTGAGAAAAAACTCAGGGATATTATGCAGGGCATTCATGCCCAGTGCGCCAAACACGGTGATGAAGACGGCTATGTTAATTATGTCAAAGGCGCCAATATTGCCGGCTTTATTAAAGTCGCCGATGCCATGCTTGCTTATGGGGTTGGTTAATCTCATCAACGTAGTGACAGCGACGGATTATAAACATAACCGGTCGCTGTCACTTCTTAATAAACCTTAAATATATATCGAAACACCTTCCGCTATAATTGCAGACTTGAAACTATCAACTCAAGAAACTGTAATGAAGCTCCCAAAACTGACCAATTATATAAACGGCAGTACCTCTACCCCAACGGTCGATCGCCACAATGACTTGCGTAACGCTAATACCGCCGAGCCTCTCCAAGCTCAGCTATCCTGCGACGCCGAGCAAGTAGAAGAAGCCCTGCAAGCTGCTGATCTGGCTTACCAAAAAGGCGAGTGGGAACATACCCCTGCCAGCGAACGTGCTGATGTACTGGACCGTATCGCCGATGAACTGGCAAAGCCGGAAACCACCGATATGATCAGCCATGCTGACGCTATTACTACCGGTGCCATCATTCGTACCACCCGCAAGATGGCCGCTATGGTGCCGCTGATGTTTCGCGGGGCCGCGCAATATATCCGCAATGGCGGTTTAGACCGCAAAGAAAATGGCCCTTTAGGCGATGTTGAATATTTCATGCGCCCATGGGGCCCGACACTTTTGATCTCACCCTGGAATGGTCCTACCGCCATTGGCTCCCATAAGATTGCCAGTGCATTGGCCGCCGGCGCCCCAGCCATTTTGAAACCGTCAGAATGGGCACCTCACTCGGCCATTGTCATGACCGAGGCAATTGAACGTGTGGGCTTACCGCAAGGTACATTCCAGTTAACTATTGGCAACCGCACAATTGGTAGCCCAATGGTCGCTGATCCGCGTATTAAATCAGTATCTTTTACCGGTGGATTAGCCGGCGGTCGCGCTATCGCCCGCGCCTGCGCCGATGACTTCAAACCGACGCAATTAGAACTTGGCGGCAATAATGCCTTGATCGCTTTTGAAGATGCTGACATTGAGAAAACGGCCACCGGTATTGTGTTTGGTATGACTAACCTCAACGCCCAATGGTGTCGAGCTTTAGGCCGACTGATAGTGCATGAAAGTATTAAAAAGCCGCTGCTAGAAGCTGTTATGGATAAACTTTCTAAGATCAAGATTGGTGACTCCCTGTCTGAAGACAGTGAAATGGGGCCCATGGTGCATGCGGGTCAATATCAAGCCAATCTGCAAGCCATTGATGATTTGGTCGCCAAAGGCGGCGTCGCACTATCGAGCACGCCCCTACCCGAGCTGGACGGTTATTTTATCGCCCCCACACTGATCGATGGCTGCAGCCCTGAGCATACCGTTGAAGAAGTGTTTGGCCCGGTAGCCGCTATCCATACATTTTCCACCGATGCACAAGCACTAGCGCTGGCCAACGGCACTCCTTTTGGTCTCGCCGGTTACGTTTACAGCGAGAACGAACAGCGAGCATTCGCCTTCGCCCGTGAAATGCGTACCGGAGGCGTTAAAATCAACGGCTATAGTTTGCTCAGCCTAAGCAATGGCGCACCCCGTTCGGCATGGGGTATATCCGGTATAGGTGAAGAAGGCCATTCGCAATCGATCGAGTTTTTCACCGGTGCCAGAGTCATTGGCGCTTCCCCACAAGACCCCATCGGCGGCCGCTAAACACTTATAATAATAAGCCTTGAGTGGATTTCTTTTTGATCAAGGCTTGAGTTTCAGGCCAATAAACTCCAATATGCTCGGGAAAAATTAGAACGACGATAACGCTCGCCAAAAGATCCTGCTTTACTCTTGCAGAGCCACCGTCAGTCGCTTAACCGCTAAGGAGTATTACAATCGATACGCAAGAGCTACTACAGAGCATCTCACAAATTGTCACCCTGTATGGACTGCGTATTATTGCGGCCATTGTTATTTTACTGTTTGGTCGCTGGCTAGCCGGCCTGATCAGCCGAGCAATCACTAAAAATCTGAAAGCAAAGGATGTCGACATTGCGGTCTGTCAGTTCGCTGGCAGTTTAAGTTATGCGCTGATCCTCGCCTTCACTATCGTCGCTTCGCTCGGCCAGCTGGGAATAGAAACTGCGTCCATGATCGCCGCTCTCGGTGCCGCCGGCTTAGCCATAGGTTTAGCGTTGCAGGGCTCACTCGCCAACTTTGCTGCCGGGGTATTGATTATTATATTTAAGCCCTGCAAAGTCGGTGACTTTATTGAAGCAGGCGGTGACGCCGGTACCGTTGAAGGTATCAGCTTACTCGCCACCAGCCTGCTAACCCCCGATAACAAACGTATTGTGGTTCCTAACGGCACTTTGATGTCCGGCTCAATCACTAACTACAGTGCCATGCCGACCCGCCGCATTGATCTGGTAGTTGGTATTAGCTATGACGCCGACATCGGTCAAGCCAAAGCTGAAATTGAAAAAGTATTAAATGCGGAAAACCGAATATTGGTAGACCCCACCTACACTATTGCGGTGGCAGAGCTGGGCGACTCATCCGTCAATTTGGTGGTGCGTCCTTGGGTCAACAGCTCCGATTATTGGCCGACACGCTTTGACCTCACTGAAAATATCAAAAACCAATTGGATAGTGTCAATATCGGCATTCCTTATCCACAAATGGATGTACATCTGCAACAGCAATAAACTTCAGTCCTTTAAGCTAAACGCTTAAAGGACTTCCCACAAAATCTTAAAGGACAGCCAAATAAGGAGGCATTATGAAACTAACATTTACAAAACCCTCTGTTTTCAAAAGCTTATTACTAATCAGCGCATTAAGTAGCAGCGCCAATATATACGCCCAAGAAGATAGCCAGCTCATCAAAGGAGACGCTAAAACTGTTGAACAGTTGAGCGCAGAAATCCAATTACTTACTGAACAACTCGATAAAATTACCGGCAATATTGAAAATTTCGACGCACAAGTGGAAGACTCTGCCGAAATTTCA
>JBNMPW010000086.1:0-12094 GCA_051277205.1 Oceanicoccus sp.
CTGCTGCACCCTTAAGCGTTTATAGAGTTTTAAGCGGGCTACCTCATCAATGCACTCAATCACATAAAGATGCCAAGCCGTCTCTATTGAATTCGCTTCTTTTATAAGCTTTAACGGTAAATCCTTAAAAGCTTCATTATAAATAGCTGCCTGTGATCGCCGCTGAGAAATAAACTCCTCTAATCGACTTAGCTGTACCAAGCCTATAGCCGCTTGCAAGTCAGTAAGCCGGTAATTAAACCCTAAGGTTTGTTGCTGGTAATACCAAGGCTCCAAATCTTCGCTTATGTCACCCTGAGTGGGCTCATGCTTTTCAATACCGTGGCTGCGTAAGCTGCGAAGCTTTTGCGCGAGCTGTGGGTTATTCGTTACGGCCATTCCCCCTTCGCCGGTGGTGAGCGTTTTAACGGGGTGAAAACTAAAGGTCGTAATATCACTGTAACGACAGTCACCCACCCGGTCATCATCACGGCGACTGCCCAGCGCATGTGCTGCATCCTCGATAACCTTAAAGTCGTATTGCTGTGATAGCTGGCTAATGGCCGCCATATCGGCTGGATAGCCCGCAAAATGTACTACAACTAATACCTTGGGCAATTGATTATTGCGTTCTGCAGCTAGCAGTTTTTGCTGTAAAGAATTGATAGAAAGGTTTCGGGTCTCAGGATCGATATCGATAAAATCAACCGTCGCCCCGCAATAGCGACCGCAATTGGCAGAGGCCACAAAACTATTGGGAGAGGTCCACAGATAATCATTAGCCCCCAAGCCCAAGGCTAAGCAGGCAATATGTAACGCCGCCGTACCGTTAGCCACTGCCACGCCATGCTTAACATTACAAAATTGAGCTAAGGCTTCTTCAAAAGCCGCTACTTTTGGGCCCTGTGTTAACCACTGGGAATCGAGCACTTGCTCAAGCGCCTGTAGCTCTTCATGGGCTGTCGTTTGACGACCGTAGGGAATCATCCGCTAATCCAAATTATTAAGGCTGCGGATTTCATTAATGCTCAGAAAGACCGGATTGCAGGCTGAATCATAACTAAAACCAGACTCCACAGGATTGCCCTGCTCACCCAGCATATTATTGGAGTAATCACCCATATTCTCGCTGTTGAACAGTATAGAAGGGCCAATCACAAAATGGTCTTGGTACTCATAAGTCAGGTGCGAGTCATCTTCTGGGCACATTATCTCTTTGATTTTTTCACCGGGTCGTATACCAATCACCTCGATAGGCGTATTGGGCGCAACAGCTTTAGCTAAATCAGTAATTCGCACCGAAGGGAGTTTAGGTACAAAAATTTCGCCACCACTCATACGGCCAAAGGACTTCAATACAAAATCGACCCCTTGTTGCAGGGTGATCCAAAACCGTGTCATACGCTCATCAGTCACCGGGATAGCTTCGGCCCCATCGGCTACTAATTTTTGAAAGTGAGGGATTACTGACCCCCGAGAGCACACCACATTGCCATAACGTACCACCGCAAAGCGGGTATCTTGCTCACCGACCATATTATTGGCTGCCACAAATAGCTTATCAGAGCATAGTTTGGTGGCACCATATAAATTAATAGGGTTAGCGGCTTTATCCGTAGAAAGCGCGATCACCCTATGCACTTTGTTGGCGATAGCCGCAGAGATAACATTCTCGGCACCATTAATATTAGTTTTAATACATTCCATTGGATTATATTCAGCCGCGGGCACCTGCTTAAGTGCAGCTGCGTGGATAATGTAATCAACCCCCTGGCAGGCCTGCATTAGACGGCTTTTATCACGCACATCACCAATGAAATAGCGCATACAAGACTGGTTAAACAGCTGCTGCATTTCATATTGTTTTAGCTCATCGCGGGAATAAATAATGATCCGTTTGGGCTGATAGAGTGCCAGCAGGGTCTTGACATATTGCTTGCCGAAAGAGCCAGTACCACCGGTAATTAGAATGTGCTTGTTATTAAACACCGAATCTCCTACCCATTGTTAAACCATTGACATATATAACATTTAAGCAGGTTCCATGCCACAAGTTAGGACTGCTAGACCAACTACTATCTCTGCTTGCGGCTATAACGGAATGGATAAAACTGAGGTTATAGGAACACGGAGCAGAACACCCCATGCCTTTTCTTTATTGTTTAATCATTGTTAGAAATGAGCTGGTGGGGCTAAGCCACCTCTTCAGCGATGCCGTCCCAGCCGGACTTAATGGTAACAATGACCTCAGCAGCACGGTTAATTGCCGCTTCATCACTGTTTTTATTGGCAGCCACCAGCTCACTAAGCACATACTCATACAGCTCATCCATCTGCTGCGGCAAGCCGCTATCCACTTCCATATTCAAGCTATCGCGCAAACCACCCACAATGGCGATCGCTTTACTGATGGCACGGCCTTTCTCGGCGATATTCTTTCGCTGTATCGCACCTCGTGCTTCAGCCATACGCTGCAGGGCACCTTGCATCAACATTTGGATTAAACGGTGAGGAGAAGCGCCAACTGCTGCCTCCTGAGCACTAACCTGTTGATATTGGGCTACTGATGATTGCAGGGGCATTCGCTTTCTCCGTTATTGCAACATGCTAAAAATGGGTGTCAGCCTTAATAAGTGCAGCAAGCACTCAGCCTTACTATCTAACTATAACGGCCAGCATAATCAAATGTTTAGCCGTTTCGTGAACTACCTCACAACTAAAACCGAAAAAAAGATAAAGTCCTTAATAATCAGTTGGATATAGAATTATTTTGGCTAAAAACATTTGTCTATATGTACGAGTAACAAAGTACCGTCAAAAAAACTTTATAAATAACGTCAAAAAATCAATTTATTACTAAAGTCCCACTGTTTGGTGCCGTTAACATGATTGAGCAAGTTAATTAATACTCTATCAAACAACTTTTTAGAGAATTTTATTTCGGAGCATTATCATGCCACAAGTAGTCGCAACGAACGTATCGTCTTTAAACGCACAACGGAATCTGAACAGCAGTGGTAATGATCTTGCCACTTCACTACAAAGACTGTCATCTGGCCTGCGTATCAACAGCGCCAAAGATGACGCTGCTGGTCTACAGATCTCCAACCAATTAACCTCACAGATCCGCGGCCTGAGCGTTGCAGCTCGTAATGCCAATGACGGTATCTCTTTTGCTCAAATCGCTGAAGGCGCTTTGAACGAAATCGGTAACATCTTCCAGCGTATGCGTGAACTGGCTGTGCAATCAGCTTCTGGTACTACCAGCTCAGACGGTCGTGCGGCACTGTCTGCTGAATTTACCGCACTGACATCTGAAATCGCCCGTATCGGATCTGACACTCGCTTTGGTGAAACAGCTGTATTTGGTGCGACTATAACCTTACAAGTGGGCGACCAAACAGGAGACACGGATATCACCGTAGCTGTAGGTGCTGCTCCAGCAGTTGTCGGCGGCATCGCTACTAGTGCTGCAGCCAATACTGCACTGGGCTCGCTCACTACATCCATTACAGCGGTTGATACTACTCGCGGTAGCCTGGGTGCGGTTCAAAATCGCCTAGAATCAACAATTGCTAACACTAATAGCATTATCGAAAACGCGTCTGCTGCCCGTTCACGGATACGTGATGCCGACTTCGCGGTTGAAACCTCTAACCTGACTCGCGCACAGATTCTGCAACAGGCTGGTACTTCAGTATTAGCGCAGGCAAACTCAGTTCCTCAGAATGTACTGTCATTACTTCAGTAATGAAGCAATGAAGCAATGAAGCAATGAGCTAATTCTGATTGGCGAGTAGCCAACCAGGATTAGCTTAGCGAGAAAGATTATGACTACAGGAATAACCAACACGGATAGCGGCTCTTCCAGTGGTGTCTTATTGCCAAATACGGACAAAACAGCCACACAAGAAGCTAGCAAAGCCAGCGTCAGCGGTATTAGCTCACCTTTAGCTGCAGATAAAGACAGTATTGCAAACCGTCAACAGCAAGTTACTTCTACTGAAGAAAAAGCGAAACCAAGCTTTTCAGAGATTATCCAAATCTCTGAAAAGCTTAATCAAAGCGTGCAAAAAATACAACGGGATCTCAGTTTCACTGTTGACGACACTCAGGGCGATATTGTAGTCAAAGTCATTGACCGCTCTACCCAAGAGGTAATTCGTCAAATCCCATCCGAAGACATGCTAAAGCTTTCGCAAAGCTTTGAAGAAGTAAATAGCTTACTGTTCAATACCAAGGCATAGTTATTGCAGCATTACTAAAAGTCAGGGTTATACGTCATAACTCTGACTCTTTTTCGCATTAACGCCTGTTCCCCGTTTACATCTCAAAAGCGCAAGGTTTACACTGGGGAACCATCATATTGAGGCAACCCTAAATGGCAACTATCACTGCATCTGGCATCGGCTCGGGCATTGACATCTCCGGCCTAGTTCAACAGCTGGTTAACGCCGAAAGAGCACGACCCGAGCAGCTTCTGAATCAACGTGAAGCTAAATTAACCAGCCAAATTTCAGCGATTGGTTCAATAAAGAGCGCCATTTCCACCTTTCAAGATAGCCTCGACAAACTTTCCGATCCCGCCGCCTTTACTGTTTTTAGTGGCAGCTCATCTGATGAAGACATCGCCACTGTTACTACTAACGAAAATGCCCAGCAAGGCAGCTTTGATCTTGTCGTCACCCAATTAGCCACAGCTTATAAGTCTATCTCTACCGGCTTTGCTGACGCCGGTACTACTGAGGTGGGTACCGGCAACATTACTATCGCCAATGGCAACGGCGACACTTTCTCCCTTAATTTTGCCGGCGGTGGCAGCAACGATAACACCCTCAATAACATCCGCGATGCCATTAACAATGACAGCGCAAATTTTGGCGTCACCGCCACCGTATTAAGCGTCAATGATGGCGTCGGCGGCACCGAAAGTAAGTTAGTGCTAACATCCAACGAAAGTGGCACCAGTAATGCGCTCACTATCACCGCTGATGCCAGCTTAAGCGCATTGGATAGCAGCAATCTAACTGCAATTGGGGTGGTTCAAACTGCCGAGTTAACCATCGATAATCAAGCGATTACCAGCGCCTCAAATTCCATTAGCGACGCTATCTCAGGTGTAAATTTCGAACTGATAGCGGCAGGCTCCAGTACCCTAACGGTGAATAATGATATTGATGCGGTAGCTGCCAATGTCGAAGAATTTGTGACCTCTTTTAACGCCTTAAAGAAACAGCTCAGTGATCTCTCGTCCTATAACGAAGGTAACCCCGGTGCCTTATTTGGCGACTCCACCATCCGCAATCTCAGCTCGCAAATCAACGACGCCCTCTATAGCGCAGTCGGCTCGATCACCGGTGACTACGACTCACTGCTATCGGTAGGTATTAGCTCAGATGCTTTCACCTCTGAAATAAGCCTCGATACCGATAAACTCAAAGAGATTCTAGCCACCGACTTCAATGCGGTATCAGATTTGTTTACCGCCACTGACGGTATCGCCACCAGCCTTGATGAAATGTTGACCGGCTATAACCAATTTGCCGGCTTGCTAGACAGCAAAAAAGATTCCCTCAATGACCGACTGTCACTAATCGATGACTCCAGAGAACGCATTGACTATCGCTTAGGTAAAATGGAAGCGCGCTTGACCGCACAGTTCATCGCCATGGACAGTTTGGTACAAACACTGAACTCAACAGGCAGCTTTTTAACACAACAGCTAGCCAATCTGCCAGGCGTGCTTGGCGGTGACAATTAATGCCTACTACCACTAGCAATACGGCTGCGGTACTACAACTACAACAAGCAATTGATTTAAGCCAACGGCTTGTTGATGCGCTAATTGCAGGTGATAGCCAAGCCGCCGACAAACTTGCAAAACAACGCTTATCTTATCTGCAACAACTGCCCATCAGCACCATCATTACTGACGCCGACCCTGATTGCCTCGCTATTCTCGAACAGCTGCAACAGACTAACAACGAATTAATAGCGCTATCGACCCAAGCCCAAGCCGCTCTAGAGAAAGAATTAATGACGGTAAAACAGGGCCACCATGCCAGCAAAGCCTATCGGCAAGTCAGCACACACCAAGACTAAGCCATACCATCATCACGCCAGTTAATCGCTAAAAAACCTGTCTATAGCCCATCTATTGTTATTTTTACCCTAAAGATTAGCCACTTATAGCCGACACCATAAATACACGGACGAAAATTTATCACAGCGGTCTCGGTGACTAACGGCAGCGACAAATGCAAAAAAAAACACCCACACATCAACACCCTCTTTCTAAGCAAAGAACCAAGCTGTCGCCTTACCTAAAAATATTACAGCAAGGCGCGCAGCGCATCAGCCATAGCCTGCAAATTATATTTTCTGATAACTACCGGCAAATCATTATTCGCCGACTAGACAGCAGCTCGGAGAAATAAAAATGATCAGTGCTCAACAGCCACTACTGTCTGTGCAGGATGAGGCCATTGCTGGCAGCTGGGAGAGTATTACAATATTAAATCAGCGATGCTTTGAGCTAGCCGAAAACAGAAACTGGCCGCAACTGGGGGCGACGCTTAAACAACGGCGACAGGATATGGATCAACATTTCCAACGCTTCCCTATTGGGCCCGATAACGCCGGTTTTTATCAGGGCAAGCTCAGTATATTTTTTAAACAGGAGCAGCAGTTATTACAATTGACGCAGCTAAGTACTAAAAAACATCTCTATTGCGTCAAATAGCCACGCGGCTACTTATGGAGTCCTCACTATAAAAAGTTGAATAAAGAAAGTCTATTAACTCGAGTAAAACTCTGCTGCGCGGCCTCTAAAGTAAAGGCCTCAATACTAAGCCGACTGATCGCCTCCGCATAATCAAGGTCCCTTAACTCAGACGTTACTTCCTCATTGACTATTTGCACCCCAGTGTTCAAATCTCTAATGCTATCTAGCGTATTCATTCTGGCTCCGACAGTCGACCAGACTTGAGCCAATGATGTTTGGGCAGCAGAAATATTCGCCAAAGATTCATCAATCAGTGCATTACGGGTAGCGGTATCAGCTGGGTTATCGCTCAGGCTTTTTAAGCCTTCGACTAATTTTCCCAACGTCGACATAATACTTTGCTTTTCAGATGAGTCTATTTTAAAGGTGTCACCATTAGCCGGCACACCCGAAATAGCGACCTCTGCACCATTAATGCTTATAGCAGCTCCTGAAGTATAGGGTTGAGCACTTAATAATGCAGCGCCAGCTTCTGTGGTCACATCAAAGGTTGTGGCACTGGTGAAAGTGATAACATAATCAGTTGGGTAATTGGCGTCGTAAGTCACTTGATTGGTCACCGTGCCAGGAGAAATCACCGCCCCCGCCGAATTAGTCACGCTACTATTAAAGCCTTTCTCAGAGGCAGGAATTTCTTCAAATATTGCGCGACCACTATCGCTGATTGGAATATCAATGCCGCCACCAATAGTCAAGGTACGCTGACCACTATCACCATTATAGCTATAGGTGCCATCTGGGTTTTCAGAAAAAGGCTTTACATCGCCCTGAAAACCGGAAAAAATATATTCGCCGTTGGCATTCGTTGAGTTGGCCAAGCTTACTAACTCAGACAGACGAAGTTCCAAATTAGCTGCTATCGATTGTCGCTCATTAAAACCGATAACACCATTACCCGCTTGGATAGTTGAAGCTCTAGCATCAACCAATAAATTATTAACTGCCTCAATTTTTATTTCCTGAGTTCTAAGCCGGTTTTCAGCCATATCACTATTTGCAACAAACTGCTTCAATAGCGACTGTTCTTGACCCAACTGAATTAAAATAGCTGTCGCCACAGGATCATCAGCGGGTGTTAAAATACGCCTACCCGTCGATATTTGATTCTGAGTTTTATAAGTTTGGTCCTGCAATTTCAGCATACTTTCTACGCTGGTATTGAAGCCCTGTAAAAATGAAAAACGCATTGTATTTACCGTTAACGATTACTGTTAGTTAAATACTTCTATTAGAAGACGGACAATAATGTATCAAATATTTGCCTAGCCACATTAATAACTTGAGCTGACGCGTTATAAGCCTGTTCAAACTGAATTAAATTTGCCGCTTCTTCTTCCATACTGACGCCCGATACTGAGTCTCGATTAGACTGGGTTTGTGCCAGTAATGACTCTGCCGCATCACGACTAATTTGCACCTGCGCCGTTCTGGCGCCAATTTGTTCTAACAAGCGACCATAGGCATCTTCAAAATTTAAGCTGCCTCCTTCCAGTTCACCGCTGATACGTAAGGCGCCCAACGCAACCGCATTACGGTTATCACTAATACCGGTGCCGTTATAATCAATGGTAAATTCATCACCAGCATCCGGTGCACCATCAATTTCAATTTGATAAGCCGTTGGCGAACCAAACGTAATAGTATTTACAATACCCGGAATAAAAGCATTGGCTGCCGCGATGGTGACGCCGGTGGCACTATTAATCACATCGTAATTGGTAGCGCTGCTAAAACGCAGCAGTATGGGTGGCGACAACTGCCCCGGGGTGGCAAATTCAGCAACATAGGCGCCACTGCCATTAAACACATCGACCACTTCACCCGGAAAAATTATACCGGTACCGGTATTACCGATATCTGCATTGGTCAAAATCGGCGAGGCAAAAGCAAGTTCCTGCGAACGTCGTATATCTACGGCAATAGTATTGGCTCCAAAACGAGTTGGCCGAATGGAAAATCGATCACCATCATCAGGTGCGCCTGAAATAGTAATATCTAAGCCATCAATGGTAACCGTTTCAGGCAAAGCCCCTAGCGTTCCAGTAATGACACTGCCGTCCGATTCACGAAATATAGAATAATCAGTCGCACTACTAAACGACAAAGCATAATCACTGGTCGTTAACTGACTAATATCACTAATAGTCGCAATCACTGTTGTTGGTGTGGCCACATCGTTAGCAGAATTAGGGATCACCTGTGGTACGGACGATATATCTTTAAATATCAGTCCGCCCAAATTTCCCTCTAAATCGACGCCTTTTTGATTTTGTTCATTAATAGTGGTTGCAAGGCTAATGGCAATACGACCCATTGAATTTAAGCCAAGATCAATCACTTCATGACGAAAATCCAGTAAACCACCCACTTTACCGCCCGTCATAAAATCTGTTATTGCTTGTGTAACACCCCCCATACTGGTGAATGTAATTTCAACGTCTCCAGGGTCACGCGTACTCGCCTCTACGCCAATCGTATTGGCACGCGTACCCACTACTAGGTTTTGTCCAGAGCCAATAAAAACGTTGGCCATACCTGAATTATCTTCAGTCACCTGCACCGAGATTAATTCTGACAATTTTCGAATTAATTCATCTCTATCATCTAATGAGCTATTGGGTTGTGAACCAACCCCACGAGCTAGCTGTTCGGAAATATCCGCATTAAGATTAGCGATCCCTTCCGCCAAGGACGTAATTTGATCTGTCAGCGCACTCAACTGATCGTTAACCGCTAGATTCTGCTGTAATACGCGGTCGTATAAAGTATTAAAACGCTCTACCAAACCTTCACTGTTACTCAATACCAGTTGCCTGGCAGGCATTGAGGTTGGGTCTTGCGCCGCAGTTTCGATCGCCGAGAAAAAACCATTAATACCAGGACCTAAGCCACTGGCTTCACCAGCTAGTAATGAGTCGATCTGCTCAATATTTCTAGTGAATGAGTTAAGATTGTTGTAGGCGGAGCTGTCTAAATAAATCTGGTTAATCAAGAATTGATCGACCACCCTGTCAATATCTTGCACCGTCGCACCCGAACCTAAATAACCCACTCCGACAAACTGCTCGGGTATGGTTCCTAGGTCAGCCCGTTGGCGGCTATATGCTGGGTTGTTGGCATTAACAATGTTATTACCAGTGACTTTTAACAGCGTCTGACTAACATCGAGACCACTAACACCGATACTTAATAAACTCATTTCATCTAACCTTCAACGTTAGCAGCTTGTACATTCGCCACCGCTTTTTTCATTTCATTGCTGTTCATTACCCGCAGCACTTTATCGGCATAATTTGGATCTGTGGCATAACCAGCCTCACTTAAATTGCGAATATAACTTTCCGCATCAGTAGCCTCGCGCGCCTCTTCGTAGCGTGGGCTGTTATTAATAAAATCAACGTAGTCATCAAAACTTTGCTGCGGGCTACTGTATGCACGAAACGCAGCCATTTCTTTTACCGCGGTGCCGTTGCGTACTTCCAAAGTCGACACATTGACAGCGCCACCCTGCCACCGACTGTCAGCTTTGATATTGAATAAATTAAAACTGCTTTTATCACCTTGAGTAATAATCTTTTTACCCCAGCCAGTTTCAAGCGCGGCTTGCGCCATTAATAGTTCTGGCGCCACCCCTAACATAGCAGCTGCTTTTTCTGCAATTGGATAGAGCGATACAACAAATTTTTCACTGCTGCCGTCAAATAGATGATCATCTATTTCAGTCGGAGCACTAACAGCAGCCTGGTTAGAACTTGGCGTAGAGGTGAGCTCAGCATTAACAGAGCGCGAGGTTATCGCTGTTGAAACCGCACCATTTGCATTGTTACGTGACTGTAAATAATCTTGCAGCGCTTTGTTTTCGCCACCGCTCTCGTCAACACCGAAACGCTGCTTAAGCTGACGTACCATGACATCTGCAATACCAATACCTCGACCTTGTGATAAAGATAGCGCTAACTGATCGTCATACATTTCCTGATACATACCACCTTCGTTGCTGGTCAACATATTACCTTCAGCAAAAACATCATTCGCATCGCGCATACTTTTCATCATCATTCTGACTAGCATCGATTCAAACTGCTCAGCGATTTTTTCCAGCGCGCCATTCTTATCGCTGCGACCCAGCGAGCGAATAGAATTCAGGTTCGACAGATCGGTATACGAATCTGCGCCACTGTTTACTGATGCTGTATTAATCACTATTGCGCCCTGCCTTAAATTACGATCAAGTCGGCTTGCAAAGCACCGGCTTGTTTTAATGCTTCAAGAATGGCCATTAAATCACCAGGCGCTGCCCCCACCTCATTAACCGCTCTCACTAACTCATCTAGCGTGGTCACTTCTTCAATGGCAAACATACGGTTCCTCTCCTGCGACACACTGACTTCAGTTTGCGGTACAATCACTGTGCGGCCACCAGCCAATGCATTAGGCTGACTGGCTTGCGAGGTGTTAGTAATCGTCACTGTTAAGCTACCGTGAGTAACCGCACCAGGACGAACTTTCACATGCTCACCGACCACAATAGTACCAGTGCGCGAGTTGATAATTATTCTGGCCGGCGCATGGCCAGGGGTTACTTCAATATTTTCTAGCAGCGACATAAAGGCGACTCGCTGATTCGCATCCCGCGGTGCGGTAACATGAATAGAAGTGGCGTCAGAAGCACGCGCAACATCGGGGCCGAGCAATTCATTAATGCTTTCAGATACTCTTCTTGCGGTAGTAAAATCTGGCCGACTGAGATTGAACGTTAGGTGAGAGCCTTCAGAAAAACTATTAGCGATAGCACGCTCCACAATAGCGCCATTGGGAATACGGCCAACACTGGGAATATTAACCGTGATACTGGAGCCATCACTACCTTCAGCGCCAAAACCACCAACGACTAGCTCGCCCTGAGCAATTGCATAGACCTGGCTGTCGGCGCCTTTTAACGGTGACATCAGCAAACTGCCGCCGCGCAGACTTTTAGCATTACCGATTGAAGAAACGGTAATATCAATTTTTTGACCGGGCTTGGTAAAAGGTGGCAACGTCGCATGAATAGTTACTGCGGCAACATTTTTCAACTGAAAACTTTGTCCTTCCGGCACCGCAACACCCAACTGGCGCAACATAGACTTAAATGACTGCGTGGTAAAAGGCGTCTGTGTAGTTTGGTCACCCGTACCATCAAGACCCACCACCAAACCATATCCGATTAACGGGTTATCACGGACACCAGCGATATCGGCGATGTCTTTTAAGCGCTCTGCATTTACAGGTAATACCAGTATCAATAATCCACAGCTGACAAAAAAACGGGACATTAACAGCGAGCATTTT
>JBNMPW010000087.1:0-12041 GCA_051277205.1 Oceanicoccus sp.
CCGTCTCATTAACAGCACCGTCAGTAATCCTTATTTGAGCATCATTATCTTGCTCATCGGTTTCGCTGCGCTCAGCACTGTCTGGCGATTCAAGCTCAGCTTGCTCAGCCGCTTTCGCCAGTTCTTCTGGGTCCAAGGTGTCAGCACCTTCTAGCGCCAACTCTTGATTCATGCTGTCGAGGTCACGAATTTCTGCCAGCGTTGGTAGGTCTTCAAGGTTTTTCATATTGAAATAATCAAGAAAGCGTCTAGTAGTAGCGTACATCGCTGGACGCCCAGGTACATCTTTATGACCAACCACACGCACCCATTCTCGCTCAAGCAGGGTTTTAACAATATTTGAACTCACCGCCACACCACGGATATCTTCAATATCACCACGGGTAATAGGTTGCCGATAGGCTATCAGGGACAACGTTTCTAACAGAGCGCGTGAATATTTCTGCGGTTTTTCATCCCACAAACGGGCCACCCAAGGCGCCACATCTTGCACTACCTGAAAACGATAACCACTGGACACTAACTTAAGCTCAAAGCCGCGACCGTCACAATCGTTTTCGATATCTTCCAACGACGCCTTGATAACATCGTTAGCAGGGCGATCTTCTTCCTCAAACAACTCGGCCAACTGAACAACTGTTAGCGGTTTTGCCGAAGCCATTAGCGCACCCTCAACAATGCGCTGTAATACTTTGGTATCGATAGTCATGATGATTTTGCTTTAACGTGGATAGGGCCAAAAGGTTCAGTTTGGACGATTTCTACCAATGACTCTTTAATCAATTCCATCACTGCCAAGAAAGTAACAACCACTCCCAAGCGTCCTTCATCAACAGTAAACAAAGACACAAAAGGAGTAAAGTGATCTGACGATAGACGCGTTAGCAATTGCGACATCCGCTCGCGGGTAGATAATTTTTCTTTATGGATATGGTGGCTTTCAAACATATCGGCGCGGCGCAGAACTTCACTGAGCGCAAGCAATAATTCTTTCATTTCAACTTCGGGCTCGGGCGCAGCCTTTTTAATATCTGGTGGCGCAGCACTGGCCTCAAACACTTCACGACCCAAGCGCGGTAATTCATCGATATCTTCAGCGGCTTGCTTAAAGCGTTCGTACTCTTGCAGTCGGCGGATTAATTGTGCTCGAGGATCTTCTTCATCATCTTCTATTTCGGAGGAACGCGGTAACAGCATCCGAGATTTTATTTCTGCCAACATTGCTGCCATCAACAAATACTCTGCCGCTAATTCAAAATGCATAGCATCCATCATCGACACATAGTGCATATATTGCTGGGTAATATTGGCGACATTAATCTCAAGGATATCGATGTTTTGACGTTTAATCAGGTAAAGCAATAAATCTAGCGGACCTTCAAACGCCTCTAAAAAAACTTCCAGCGCATCGGGTGGAATATACAAATCCTGCGGTATCTCAGTGACGGCCTTACCCTGTACCACGGCAAAAGGCAGCAGCTCACCTTGCTGAGAACCGGCGCTGCGCAGCTCTTTTAAACCAAGAGAAGGGATGCTTGCAGGCTCAGGCTGGCCGCTACTATTATCTTCAGTGGCGGTTACAAGTGCTTGATCGGCCACTATCTCAGTGCTACGAGCCTCACTATTGGCCTCGCTCTGGCTGGGCTGCTGTTCCAAAACTAACTCATCATCCACAGGATTATTGTTATCTCTCGATCTTTCTGGCGAGATTAGCGCTAACACGCGCCCTCGCAAAATTAGGTGGCGGCTATTATACCGATATCAGGGGATCAGCACAGTAGCTAGAGGACTATAAAGTCGAGTTTTCAATACCGGCCAGTTCAGGTCTCGAAGTGGCTGACATCACCTTGACCCCGACGCACAATTACGGGGCTATCTTCTACCCAATCGATCACTGATGTGGGCTCCATGCCACAAAAACCGCCATCTATCACAAGATCCACTTCATGCTCCAGCGTCTGACGAATATCATAGGGATCGGTTAGCGGAGCCGTTTCACCGGGCAACATCATGGTGACACTCATCATTGGCTCATTGAGCCCGGCCAACAGCGCCAGCGTTATGTTATTTTCAGGCACGCGCAGACCAATGGTTTTGCGGCGCGGGTGCATCAGGCGTTTAGGCACTTCTGAGGTAGCTTTGAGAATAAAGGTATAAGGCCCTGGGGTATGATTTTTAATCAGCCTATACGCGCTATTATCGACTCGAGCATAACTACCCAACTCTGATAGGTCACGGCAAATCAAGGTGAAATTGTGCTTCTCATCTAAACGCCGAATGCGACGAATCCGCTCCATCGCCCGTTTGTCGCCGAGATGACAGCCTAAGGCATAGCCAGAATCCGTGGGATAAACCACCACTCCACCTTTGCGAATAATATCCACAGCCTGCCCAATCAAGCGTTGCTGGGGGTTATCGGGATGTATTTGAAAAAACTGGCTCACGGCATGGACTCCACTGGCTGGTCTTTGAACAACTCCCACACTGGTTGACATTGCTTGGGTAATACTCCCATTTGACCGAGCTCAGCCCAGGGCTGATCTGGCCGATGAAAATCGCTGCCGATAGACGCCGCCAACTCAAACTGCTCGGCCAACCCGGCCAAATAGGCAGTGCGATCCGTCGGTTGCTTACCGCTAATGACCTCAATGGCAGCACCACCAGCAGTTTTGAAATCATCCAATAAGGCGCGCAATTTAGTATTTGTCATCTTGTAATGGAGCGGATGAGCCAATACGGCAACACCGCCACTGGCGCTAATCCACGCCAGCACCACAGCCATTTCAGGCCAGGTCTGCTTTACATCACCGGCTTTACCAGCCCCAAGATATTTTTTAAAAGCTTCTTTCTCAGAGCGAACATGACCGCGCTCTAGCAGAAATCTGGCAAAATGCGGTCGCCCCAGCTGACTGCTACCGGCTATCTCTGCCACATATTCATAGCCGCCGGCAAAACCGTATTTAGCTAATTTTTGCCCAATCAATTGAGCTCGCTCTAAACGCGCTAACTGTTGTTGCTTCAAGCCCTCGCTCAACACGGAGCTATCGATATCCACCGCCAAACCAACCACATGGATCAACTGCTTACCCCACAAACAGGACAGCTCAACCCCCGCTACTAGTTGCATACTGTCGCTTTGCCACTGCTTATTAACTGCCTGAAAACCGGCCACGGTGTCGTGATCGGTGATCGCCATTAACTCCACCCCCTGGGCTTCTGCTCGCTGCAATAACTGCAAGGGTGTTAGCGTCCCATCGGAGGCATTGCTATGGCTGTGTAAATCAACAATCACGGTATTATCACTATCAACTGCGCTAGGAAATTAATGCTATAGTACCCCAAAACAAGGCCATTAATCCGTCGGCTCCGCAATTACAGGCATATAGTACTGTCGCAGCGCTAGATGGAGGTCGACATGATCAGTAAGCGTAAACTAGGAGCAGTACCCGCAGTGAGTAAGCAACCAACGCCAGCTAACGAGCAAGCCGTTAAAACAGCAACAAACAGCAAAGAAGTCCAAAAACCTGCCAATATGTTAGTCAATCTGCTATTCAATATTATTATCCCCACCATCATCCTTACCAAGCTCAGCAGTGAGGATTACCTTGGACCGGTTTATAGCATTGTGGTCGCACTTAGCTTCCCCATCATTTTTGGTATCAGGGATTATCTACAAACACACAAAGCTAACTTCTTTTCGGCGCTGGGCATTATCAGCGTGGTACTCACCGGCGGCATTAGCCTGTTGCAGTTGGACCCACAGTATATCGCCATTAAAGAGGCCGCTATCCCCGCCTGTTTTGGTATTGCCACGTTACTATCCATCCGCAGCCGCTACCCATTAGTGAAAACCTTCCTCTATAACGATAAAATCTTACAGATCAGTAAGGTCAAAACCGCCCTAGAAACCTATAACAATGAACAGGCCTTTGAACGCAAATTAGCCCACGCCTCCTATATGGTGGCCGGCTCCTTCTTTTTATCCTCGGTACTAAACTATATTCTGGCCAGAGTTATCTTAGTGAGCCCCCCAGGCACTGTCGAATTTACAGAAGAACTGGGTAAAATGACCGCTTTGAGCTTCCCTGTAATTGCGTTACCCAGCACACTGGTACTTATGGGCGCGTTATTTTATCTGTTACACCACATTCAAAAGTTAACACACTTAAAAACCGATGACATTTTCAACGAAGTCTAATCAGCGTCTATAATAAATAACTTTCCCTTAACGGTGATCAAGCTCGCCGTTAATCTATTGCCAAAGAAGGAAGCAATCGTGAAAAAAATTCTGCTCTTGCTAGTACTCATCACCGCCAGCAGTGAACTTTTCAGCCAACAGCAACGCTATATCCGCGATGAACTACTGGTGCCCTTGCGCAGCGGTCAGGGCTCACAATACCGCATTGTTCACAAAGGTCTGATCAGCGGCACCGCGGTAACGGTGTTAGAAACCAATGATGATAAAAGTTATAGCCGGGTAAAAACTCGCCGTGGCACCGAAGGTTGGATTCAAAGCCAATACCTCAGCGATCAGCCTGCCGGCCGTGATCTGCTAAAAATTGCCAACAAAAACATTGCCAAGCTGGAAGAGGGCAACAAGCAACTAAAGCAACAATTGCAAGAAACTGAGCAGCAGGAGCGCAGCGCCAGCAAACAGCTAACTGATATCACTGAGCGGAATAACAGCACCAGTAAAGAGCTGGATGACATTAAGGCCTTATCAGCCAACGCTATTCAACTTAACGCCGACAACCAGCGGATTTTAGAAGAAAACCAAATGTTGATCAATAAAGTGGAAGTGTTATCTACCGACAATCAGCGACTCAACGACAACAATGACAGTGACTCTTTTCTCAACGGCGCTTTTGCCGTATTAATTGGTGTCATGATCACCTTAATGGTGCCGCGTCTGTGGCCGAAGAAAAGTACCGACTGGGCTTAAAACAAATTTTAACGAGGGAATTATGAAGCACTTTATTATTATTTTTGTACTCCTCACTGCCAGCTTTGGTAGTTGGGCGAAACCGGTTAACCCGCAAAACCCGACCGCTATTATCCATACCTCAAAAGGCCCCATTACTTTAGAATTATACGCACAAAAATCGCCCATCACCGTCGCCAACTTTATTGATTACGCCAACACGGGCTATTATGAAGGCACTATTTTTCACCGTGTCATAAAACGCTTTATGATCCAAGGCGGCGGCTTTACCAAAGAGATGGCAAAGAAAACCACCAAAGATGCTATCGTTAATGAATCGACCAACGGTCTGCATAATGATCGCTGGACGGTTGCCATGGCCAGAACTGATGATGCTGACAGTGCCACTTCACAATTCTTTATTAATGTCAGCATGAACTCCAAGCTAGATGCCGGTCGAGGCAAAGTCGGTTACACCGTATTTGCTAAAGTGATTGAAGGTCAGTACGTGGTAAAAGCCATTGAAAAAGTAGCTACTAGATCTTTCAGTGGTTATTCCGACGTTCCCATAAAACCGGTTTTAATTGAAAAAGTCGACATTATTATTGCTGGAGCCACCGCCGCGAGTAACGTCCAGTGAGTCACGCCAATGGCCGCACCGACCTCAGTGTTAATCTCAACAAAATCGCCCTGATTCGGAATTCACGCAACACCGAGTACCCCAGCGTCATCTCTCACGCACAAACTTGTATTGACGCTGGCGCTGATGGTATCACCGTTCACCCACGCCCCGACCAACGTCATATTAGAGTCGATGATTGCTTTGCCTTAGCGGCAAGCCTTGCTGACCAACCCCGCGGCATTGAATTTAATATAGAAGGTAACCCGTTCGCGGCGGCAATGAAAAGTGATCGCAACGGCGTTAGCGACTACCCAGGTTTTATTCCGTTGGTAAAAGAGATCAGGCCTGCGCAATGCACATTGGTTCCGGACAACAATTCGCAACTAACCTCTGACCATGGCTTTGATCTAAACGAAAGTGGCGATGCACTCGCGCCGATCATTGCACAACTGCAAGCGCTCAATATTCGCGTCAGCTTGTTTATGGACCCAGACCCTAGCCAAATTGCGCTGGCCAAACAGATAGGTGCCGACCGCATTGAGCTCTATACCGGCCCCTATGCCGAGGCTTTTCTTAGCAGCAACAATCTAGACTCTGTCTTCCAAACATTTTTTCAAGCCGCCGAAGCCGCAACAGAATTTGGTATTGGTATTAATGCCGGTCATGACTTAAACCTAAATAATCTGACCCGCTTTGCCACCCTGCCGCAATTGTTAGAGGTTTCTATCGGTCATGCAATGATTGTCGATGCTATTGATATGGGCTTGGCCAACGCGGTAAAAGCTTACCAACGCTGCCTGGGGAAATAACAGCTGCTGATTCTCTTTGGGAATAAAAAATTCTCATTCAATTTTAAGTATGGCGACTCTTTAACGGCCCTATAATTTAGACTTCATTTTAGCTGATTTTTTATAATCCACCGCTACAATCGTATTTAGAAAAGATTTTTGATGCTAACTAAATCATTAACGCTTAATTATCACAACCCGCCTCTGAACGACTACATTTTTTTTGATAACAGGCCTGGCAATAACCTTTTTTATAACGACAGGGTTCAACACTACCGTTTTAAAAGACCCAACTCCTTTGTTGTGATGATGAAAGTGACTGCTACAACCGCTGATGATTAGCAACGTTAATACGGCCATAGCAATTGATAGGCGAATGGTTGTTTTTGGCATAATTCCTTCCTCCGAGTTGATACACATAATAGCTGATAAATGTGCAAACATTATGGAGGAATGATTAAGTAACTTACGCGAAAAATGGTGTCATGGAAACGGACCCAGCATTGCTATTTGAATCACCCATACTCATACTGAGCGTTAAGCGTCAGAGCAACACTCACAATATTAACAGTAAAAGCTCTATGGGAGCTGCTGATGAGAAAAAAGCTTGCGCTAAATATCCCACAGCAGGCCTTCAAGTGCACCATGAAATTTGGATGATAAACGGCTGCGTCAGCGCGAATTTTCTTAACAAGTCGCCGCTCTTCCATACGCATGCAGTAAGCATCTAATCCTGGCACTTCTGACAGCAAGTCCTTGCCCAAGAACATTTTGCCAACGCTGCGTGCGATGGGAAGGTTCAAAATCGCCGCGATATCCGCTAAGGTGAATTGGTCGCCATAGGTAAACTGCTCAAAGCTCGACAGTTTTATTAGCCCTTCTAGTGTCTGGTTGAGGCTGCAACTGATTGAAATCAATAAGTTACTTCTATTGGGTAATCATTTATGACATTTCAATAGGCATATTTATGACTTACTGGGAAAGACCGGCGCGCGATGCATCGCCACTGGTATATGGATGTCTTGCTCGGCGCTTTCTGGCCAAGGTTGATCTAGATGTGTTTGCCACTGCAATTTTATCATTTCTCGCGCTTGCGATTGATCATAAAAACCTAACTCGCATCCGGCGCTAATAAAACCTTCGCTGCGAAAAAGCTGCGCCGTCGATACATCATAACCCTTTTGATACGCTAAAAAAATCTCTACTAAACGCTGATTAACCGCTGCAATAAATCGCTCACTATCTGGCGATGTCATAGTGATAGTCATATCATCATTCGCTCTGAGTTTTATTGTTAGTTTCAACGACAATATCATGCGCCAATCGAAAACCCAAGGTTACGCTTTTATCAAATACTTCACCGGCAACCCGATAAGCGGAGCGCGCTTCATCAGCACCATAAAACCAAGAACCACCACGCTGAGTGCGATCCTCACAATCATTTGATTTGACCCATGCAGCACTGTCAGCCGATGCATTTTTATAATTACGTTGCCAACAATCGGCCAACCACTCCCAGACATTACCGTGCATATCATACAAACCAAAGGCATTGGGTTTTAAGCTTCCCACCGGCGCAGTAGTGCTAAAACCATCGCTGCATTGTTTATTGCGCCAACCGATATGGGTGCTTTGATCGGCGATATTGGCATACTCACAGAGCTCCGCCATATCATTGCCAAAACTATAAGCGAGATCGCTGCCCGCTCGTGCTGCATATTCCCATTCGGCTTCGGACGGTAAGCGGTAATTAATACCCGTTTGATCCGATAGCCATTGCGCAAAATTTACTGCATCGTACCAAGTCACATCAATAACAGGCCGCCGCCCTCGCCCCCAACGATCTGCAGGGGGCTCTTCTGCAATGCTTTGGGCATGGACATCGTACTGCTCAAAAGTGACTTCGTAACGAGAGATGGCAAATGCGGAAACGCTAACTTGATGCAACGGTAGTTCTTCGCTGTCACCCAAACCTTGGCTATCACCCATGGTGAATAAGCCCGCCGGTAATTGCTGCATATCCGCTTGTAGTTGATCAATAATGCGCTGTTGCTTTGCTGTCAAAGGCGCAACTTCAGGCCTGCTTGGCTCAACGTCGACAACCTCTGCCGATTGACAGCCTAGCAAAGTAATTGTCGCCAATATCAACATGGGGGGTAAACGGCGAAACGGCACACACTTGAGAGATAAAAACGTCATCATCGGCTATTTAGGTTGCTGCACTAATACCCAAGGCGCTACCACCACTGCCCAAAGCGCCACTCCTTGCTCATGCCAAGCAGCTGCTTGCGCATCCTCAACTCGATACACGCTGCCCTCGGCCAGCCATTGCTGCACTTTGCTTTTATCATCTTCACTAAAAGCAATTGCCACCTTGATCAAATCCATGGAATTACCGACCGCTACCATTGAACCATTGGCGTAAAAACGCTGCAGTTCTGACCATTGCATTTTTGCGGTTTCTTTGTTCAGTTTATCTTTTAAGGATTCAGCAGGGTCGGAGTCGGACAAGGTTGGCCTCTATCGAGAATCAAATGTCGGCTTATTTTATCATAGTCAGTCTGCAACAAACCATGCTGGCAATGGATTCTTGTAGGGGCAAACTGCCAATCTTAGAATACTAACGTAACGTCTGTGGCTGCAGCCACAGCAAATCTGGATTAACAACCTCAACACTTATGGGCAAGGGGTAAGTCATCGGCACCCGCCAGCAACAAGTGATGACAGGACACACAAACGGCATCAATTTTTCCCCTTAAACTTTTGCTAAAGAACAGCTGCTTACCTAATTGTGCCAAAGGTTCTGTAATGGCGGATAGGTCTCTACCGACACTAGGATCACCGCTTAGTCCTTGCTCGACGATCAATTATCGCAGACTACTATCCAGCTCACTGTCAATCTGCGCTATTAAATGCGGCTCAGTAACGACGGTTTGAGCCTCGCTATTGATCACTGCTTCATTACTAGCCTCCTCGTTCATATTGGGTTATAGACTAAAGGGCAGTTGCCTAAACATTCTGCAGCAAATGTGCAAACATTGTGAAAACAGCTGTAAATATTTGGCAGCTTGGTGCAAAGCAGGATAGGATTTGATCTCAGCCAGACAATCGGACCGCCTGTGCGTATTCAAAGTAAAATTTTCTTGGCATTACTGGCCACCAGCTCCATGCTGGTCGGCATCATGTTTGTATTGATGCAATGGAGTATCGATCGCGGCATGCTCGAATATGTCAATGTACTTGAGGCCGAAAAATTACAAAACGTGGTCAGCCGGCTGACACAAAGCTATAGCCGCGAACAGAACTGGCAACAATTAAAACAACGCCGCAACTGGCATCAGTTGATACGAGAATTTAACGGCCAAGCACAGCCCGCTCCACAAGGTGCCGATAAAGAAGGCATACGACCATTTAGTGACTCCGATCAACAGCCCAACAAACGAAGATCGCCACCGCCGCGAATAAAAAATCTCGCCGTGCTGGACAAAAATGAACAAGTGATTGTTGGCGACTGGAACCCGAAAATCCAACACAAACGGCCTATTAATCGGCTGCCTATAATTTATAAAAATGAAACTGTAGGCTGGTTAGTACTGCCTAAAAAACGCAAAATAACAGATGGTTTTGAACTGCAATTTTTACAGCAGCAACAAATGGCCTTTGGCATTATTAGTCTGATTGTTATTGCTTTATCTATGATTATTGCACTGCCACTAGCGCGGCATTTTGTAGGGCCTATTAACCGTTTAGCCGCTGGCATGCTGGCATTGACACAAGGGGATTTTAATCAGAGCATTAATATTGACCGCAAAGATGAACTCGGCCAACTAGCCAGAGACTTCAGTTCATTAGCAACTACGCTTAGTAATAATGAAGAAAGTCGTAATCGTTGGCTGGCTGACATATCCCATGAGCTGCGTACTCCATTAGCTATTTTAAAGGGTGAGCTAGAAGCGATGACTGATGGTGTAAGGCCAATTAATATCGAACAGTTACAATCTCTGCATCAAGAAACAGAGCAATTGCGCCGCCTAGTAGATGACCTTTATCAACTCAGTAATGCCGATATTGGCGGCATGCGCTACCAGAAAAAGTCATTAAACCTAAACGCTATTGTGCAGCAACAATCCGACTTGCACCGGCATATATTACAGCAAGAGCAACTCGAGCTAGTGACTGAAATTTGCACTAACAACATTAATGTATGGGCCGATCAAACGCGGATTAATCAACTGTTAGACAACCTATTTAGCAATAGTAATAAATATACCAGCAGCCCAGGACAGGTAAAAATCAGCTTACAACAGCAGCAACAATTAGCTATCCTCAGTATTGAAGATAGCACGCCCGGGGTGCCTGCAACGTCGTTAGAAAAACTGTTTAATCATCTCTACCGGGTGGATAGCTCACGCAACCGAGCAACGGGTGGCTCCGGTTTAGGGCTAGCTATCTGCAAGCAAATCGTCAACGCCCATGACGGCACTGTTGAGGCGCAAGCATCTGCGCTAGGCGGCTTACGCATTGTGATTAGTTTGCCGATAGATCAAATCAGCTAACACTTTCATCGCTAGTTATTTTTAGCAGGAGTAAACATGTCATCGATTGTTATCGTAGAAGATGAAAAAAAACTAGCGAGGGTACTGGCTGACTATTTTGCTCAATCAGGCTTCGATCATCACTGCATTTACCACGGAGATGAGGTCATCGATTACATTAAACAGACCACCGTTGATCTGATTCTGCTGGACATTATGCTCCCCGGTAAAGATGGCGTCAGTCTGTGCAAAGAGATTCGCAGTTTCTCTAATACACCTATTATTATGCTTACCGCCAGGGCCGATGAAATAGATCGTTTATTAGGCTTAGAACTAGGGGCCGATGATTATATTTGTAAACCCTTTAGCCCCAGAGAGGTGGTCGCCCGCGTCAAAGCGGTTTTACGTCGCAGCCAGCCGCAAGCACAAGGCAATACTCTTGGTAGCAGTGACTTCCACGTAGATGACTCTCGGTTGCAGATCAGTTACCAACAGCAGTACGTTGAATTCACCCATGTCGAATTTCAACTTCTACAGCTGCTGAGTTCCGAACCGGGTCGGATTTACTCGCGCAATCAATTGATGGATGCCATGTATAGCGACCACCGGGTGGTTAGCGATCGTACGATCGACAGCCATATCAAAAAAATCCGTAAAAAACTGGCCAGTAATTTTAACAATACTGAGTTTATCCAATCAGTTTATGGGGCTGGCTATCGATTTGAGATCGATACTGGCAGTAAAACGACATAGCTGATCGCATTGTCATTTCTTTAATATTCCATCCATATTGTTTGCACATTCTCTCTCTATAGTTAGCAAACATTAACCGCTCATACCCTAAGGAGAGCACCATGAAAACACTTATTATCACAGTATTGATAATCTGTTTCAGCCTGACAACAGTCGCTGCTGCAAGAAGTGACAAACGCATGCAAAAGATGGTTGAAAAACTGCAACTTAACGAGCAACAAACTACGCAAATAGACATTATCCTGGAGAGTAAAAAAATCCAACGCGAAGAAATTCACCAGCAAATGAAAGCTTTACGAGAACAAACCAATGGTGAGATAGCCAGTATTTTGAATGAAGATCAAATGGAAAAATTTAACAAACTTCAACAAAAAAACAAAGAAAGAAAGAAAGAAAGAAAGAAAGAAAGAAAGAAAGAATAA
>JBNMPW010000088.1:0-12019 GCA_051277205.1 Oceanicoccus sp.
CTTACCTAGTTATTGGTGGCTTTGTGGACCAAATCCTTAAACCGATATTGCTGGGGCGGGGAGTGGATGTGCCCATGCCGATTATTTTATTAGGGGCCCTTGGAGGCATGCTAACCGGTGGCATTGTCGGGTTGTTTATTGGCGCAGTATTGCTGGCGGTCGGTTATGAACTCTTTATGACCTGGGTAGCTCACGGTGACCCTGATCCATCTTCAGAATTCGCTAGCGCGAAGGAATAGTTTTGTTGTTGTCGCGTAGTATTGTTATAAAATTTATAGGTCTAGCGGTGCTGGTTTTACTCAGTGCCTGTACCACGCTTGGGCCTGATTATCAGGAACCGGAGGTCAGTTGGTTGACTGACTGGCAGTCGGATTTGTATGGTCAGGTCAACCAATCGACACCTTCATCGGATGATGACCTACGTTTTT
This sequence comes from Oceanicoccus sp., assembly GCA_051277205.1. Classification (GTDB taxonomy): domain Bacteria; phylum Pseudomonadota; class Gammaproteobacteria; order Pseudomonadales; family Dasaniaceae; genus Oceanicoccus. Next base: position 429 of record JBNMPW010000088.1, read on the forward strand.
GGTGGCAGCGTTTTGACGATTTGGTACTGAATGATTTAATTGCCAAGGCTCAACAACAAAACCCAGGGCTGCGCATTGCCGGCCTGCGGATTCTTGAAAGCCGTGCACAACTAGGTATCGCTGGCAGTAATCTATACCCGCAGTTGCAACAGGCTAGTGGCGCAGCAAGTTATATTGATAGTCGTGAAAACGGCGGTGTCACTAATAACGACCTGGATTTCACCAGTTACCAAGCAGGACTGACCATTGGTTGGGAGCTGGATTTTTGGGGGCGCTTTGCACGTGGTATTGAGTCTGCTGATGCCGCTTATCTAAGTTCCATCAGTAACCAGCAGGATGTTCAGGTGTTGTTATACGCACAGATCGCCGACTTGTATTTTTCTTACCGGACCACACTCGCAAGTATTGCCATCGCGAAAAAAAATGCTGCCATTCAAAAACTCAGTTACGAGCTGACCGAGCGTTTATTTAAAGGCGGGCAGCAATCCGAACTCGATTTTCAGCAGGCGAAAACGCAATACCTGTCTACCCTGTCAACGGTGCCTCCGCTGGAAATCAGTCTCACTCAAACCTCTAATGCACTGGCTGCTTTGCTAGGTCGCTCGCCGGGTAAGCTTGCCGAACTGGCCAAGCTGCCCAACACTTTGCCGGCGATATTACCGGTGTCACTGGCAGCAGTGCCGGCGCAGCTATTGAGCCGGCGACCAGATGTAAGAGTTGCGGCATGGCAGGTTGCGGCGCAGTCGGCACAGATTGGTATTGCCGAGGCAGATTACTACCCGGCTATTTCCTTGCTCGGCAGCGTCGCTTGGTCGGGTAGTTCGATTAACGGAAGTTCCGATACCACGGTGATCGGCGCTGGCCCTTCATTAACATGGAATCTATTTGATTACGGCCGCATTGCAGACAATGTCCGCCTTCAAGATGCTCGTTTACAGCAGGCCATCGAAAGCTTTCAGAATACCGTATTGCAGGCTGCCCAAGAAATCGACAACAGCGCCTACCGTGTATTTAAAACCGAGGAATTGGATGGCATACTACTGCAATCAGTAGCAGCAGCAGAGCGATCATTGGCGCTGGCCAATAAACTGTATTTAGAAGGCTATGCGGATTTCTCCCGAGTGCTTAATGCCCAGCGCGCGGTGTTTAGCCAAGACTCTAATAAATTGGCCAACCAAGGCAACCGGATCAGTGCCACTATTAGTCTATACAAAGCAATGGGCGGCGGCTGGGTGAATACACCTATTGATCAGATTATTCCAGTAGACACCCGCGACAAAATGAAAGACCGCAGTGACTGGGGTGATCTGCTGACCGCGCCATTGGCTGTGCCAAAACAGAGTCCAGCACTATCTTCAGGAATCTCTCAATGAGTGAACAAAACAATAACAGTGACATATCGGCGGCAACGCAGGACGCAGAGGTCGATGTGGCGGCGGTCGACAGCGTTAAGCGTGGTGGGCAGGTCATTGGCGTGGTGATTTTGCTCAGTCTCGTTTGGTACCTGCTATCTGACCGTTTCACCCCGTATACCGATCAAGCCAGAGTGCAAGGCTATGTGGTTGCCGTGGCGCCAAAGGCTGCAGGTTTAGTGACTAAGGTATGGGTGACTAATAATCAGCAAGTGGAGGCAAACCAGCCTTTGTTCCAGCTTGACCCCTCTCAGTATGAGATTGCTTTAGCTAAGTCTAAGTCCGATCTTGAGACTGCCCGTCGGCAGGTAGGTGCCGGCAGTGCCTCGGTTGATTCAGCACGGGCAAATTGGCGTGCAGCGCAGGCAAATGAAGATAAAGCCCGCAAAAATGCCGATAGGTTAGAGCGATTGCACCAAGAAGACTCCGGCACGATATCTACTCGCCAGCTGGAAGTGGCTCAGGCTAATCTGGATACGGCGCGAGCACAGGTGAAGGCTGCTTTTGCGAGTATTCAGGGGGCCATTGAGCAAATGGGGGGCAATGATGAAGCCCAAAATAATATTTTAATTACAGCGATGACAGCTGTGGAAAAGGCAGAGCTGGACTTGGCCAACACGGTGGTGCGAGCATCTTCCACTGGAATTATTACTGACCTGCGCACCGATGTCGGTAATTACGCAGGCATTGGCAAACCAGTGATGACACTGGTGTCGATTAACGATGTGTGGATCAAAGCCGATTTTACCGAGAACAATTTAGGCCATTTAGGGGTAGGTACGCCGGTGGAAATTTTGTTTGATGCAATACCTGGTGAAGTGTTCCCAGGCAAAGTACGTAGTATCGGTTTAGGCGTCAGCGATGGTCAGCCCACCTCGCCCGGCACCTTACCGACTATTAGCAATAACCGCGACTGGCTGCGCCAGTCGCAACGCTTTCCGGTCATTATCGGCTTTGATGCAGCCGAACCAACAGTAAGCGAACAATTACGAGTGGGTGGGCAGGTTTCAGTGATCGCCTACAGCGAGGACAGTCCTATCTTGGGGCTGCTCGGCAAGGCGTATATTCGCTTAATGAGTTGGTTCTCCTATGCTTATTAAGCATGGTAGATTAATAAATGTGTTTTGATCATATTTATAACACGCCCCTTTTACACCGGTAGCTCTGACCATGCTGACTATGCCACTTAAAGCCAGACGTGTGTTTCGAATGGCGCTGACGATGGCGCTGTCCTTGGCGGTTGCCTATGCCCTGGCTCTACCGCTGCCTTATATTGCACCGATCTTGTCGCTGTCATTGTCAATGGCGCCAGCCCCTCCGATAGGGGTAAAAGCCTTGCTGAGTTTAGTACTGGTGATGTGTTTGATGCTAGGCGTTGGATTGCTATTAATTCCAGTGTTAATTAATTATCCGCTGGCGGGGGTTTTATTGGTTGGCTTGGGGCTGTACCTGAGCACTTATCTCGCGGTTAACAAAGGTCAAGCATTAGTCGGCACCTTGCTAACAGTCGGCTTGACCTTTGTGCCGATAGCGGGAGTTTACAGTTTTGCACTGGCAGTGGCGATAATACAGGCACTCGTTATCGCTATGGGGCTCGCGATTGTTTGTCTGTGGTTGGTCTATCCGTGGTTTCCAGAAGAGCCGGGGACCGAAGCTGAAAAACCTGACTACCAGAGTCCGCACTACGCTAACTGGATTGCCCTGCGGGTGGCACTGATTGTGTTACCTCCATTTCTATTAGCTCTTACCAATCCGGCACTGTATCTCAAGGTTATTCTGAAGTCGGTGTTGCTTGGCCAGCAGGGTTCAATGGTGGATGCGCGCAACGCCGGCACTGAGTTACTCGGCTCGACTTTTCTGGCGGGGTTGTTGACCATTGTGCTATGGGTGCTGTTGAAGCTGTCGCCGGATTTATGGATGTTTTTCTGTTGGATGCTGTTATTTGGTGTTGGCATTTCCGCTAAAACAATGCGTGTTAGCCCTAGTCGTTATTCAGCGTCATTTTGGCAAAATGTGGCGGTGACTACGCTAATTTTATTGGGTTCTGCTGTGCAAGATAGCGCCAATGGTGATGATGTCTATGGGGCTTTCGCCGTGCGGATGACTATGTTTATTGGCGTCACGCTCTATGCATGGGGGGCGATTTTTATATTGGAGCGATGGCGCAGCCGGAGCCTCAATCAAAGAGACCGCCCTCTCATCGAGCCTTATTAAATTCATTATTGTTTAGCCATAAGCCTTACGACTATAAATATCAAACCGAACCGACTTACCACTCACCGCAAAGTTCGGCTTTTTGCCCGCTAGATGCTCGGCTTTTTTAGGTCGTTTCACCACCAGGCGATATTTAACCACCGCCAATGCTGCCGCCATTAAACGGTCACTATCAGTATCGGCACCCACCACGCTGTGAAAAGCCTGCATTTCTTTTTTTACTAAAGCGGATTTTTTAGACGGTGGAAACATCGGATCAATCAATACGGCATCAACCGATTCGATCGAACCCATATGGCTCACTGCATCTCTTTTTATCAAGGTCATACGAGAGATGATATCCTGCAACTCTATATCATCGCTGTGTTGCGCGCGTCGTAAACCATCTTCCAACAAGGCTGCAATAATGGGTGATCGCTCACACATTGTTACCGAATAACCGTTACTGGCAAGTACAAAACTATCACGCCCTAAACCAGCGGTAGCATCTAATACCGTTGGCGGCTTCTGCTTATTACCCGCTACCGCTTTCACCAACAACTCACCCCCGCCTTGCTTGCGACGATGCTCGGCGCCGCCAGATAAAAAATCAACCCGCACTGGTCCGGCAGCTTTAGCACCGGTTTGCTGCAAGCCTAAACCTTGGGGCGATACAATTAGTACATAGTCAAAATCAGCTTGCTGATCAGCGCTTATTAGTGGCAATTGTAACTGGCCAGCCAATTGCCGCTCACGCGCAAAAAATGTAGCATCAGCAGTGGAAGATGCCTGCACAGCAATAGCAGTAGAAGGGTTTATAAAAGTCACTCAGTGTTCGGGCAGCAGCGCATCAGAATCTAATAGAGTAGGATCTTGGCGTGCGATCAATTGCTCTAAGTGATCGAAATTACGCTGTAGAGATTGCATATACAGGTTATCACCGCCAAAGTGCGCAGCAACATAATGATACAGACCACCAAAATGGCCTTCGAGCCGGACCTCAATGGTAGTTTTAATAAACGCCGGGGTTTTTAATAATAAATCGCGGGCGTCCTGGTAAATAATTTCCTCGCCACCATCATCAAGTTGACGTCGAGTCATACCGCCGAGTAGAAACTCCGGATATAAACGATCACGGCATTTCTGTAAATAAGCCGGATCAGCCATCTGCGCAATAACATCAGCAGTGCCTGCCATACAACCAACCAGCCTTTGTTTGGGGTTATCCAATTCGATTTTATCGGGGGGAAATTCATAGCCGGTAAAATGTACTAACTTACCGCAGAGCTCAACCAGACTATCGCAGCCAATCGTCGGCAAATACTCCGCCATAAATTGCGCGCTGCGAGTGACATGAATTTTGGTGTATTCGGCACCGTGACTAATATCGGTTTCACCTTGACGACGAATATAACCGGAGTCATGAAACAGCGCAACGATCATGCCGACCAAAGCTAACTCTGCGCCCAATTGTTGCTCGGCGGGTTTACTACGATCATAGCCGTCCAACAAACGGGCCATCGCCAAACTCACATCGAGCACATGCTGAATATCATGGTAGCTAGTATCGCACGCTAAAAATCCCGCCAATTCACCGCGATAAAGCGCCGCAAAATCCTCATAGATATTGGTTAACAGACTAAAGTCAGCCGCCGGATAACGGGCGTCTAATATCGCCAGTACCGCCTTTGATACCGCTTGCGGATCACTGACATCTACAGCAGCACTAACATCCATCGTTAGGGATCGAGTCGAGTCCATATTCATCTCAGTTTGTTTAATTACTGCAGCTGATTTAGCTTAGCTCAGCCACAACTTTTTAATTGCCATCTATCATGCAGCCAATGCTAGCTATTATTCAACCCTCGCCCCGATTTTTACCGCCCATCTTGGGCGCATGGGCAATTATTCTATCTGCTAGACGAGAGAACGGTAGGCTCTGAATCCATACCGAGCCGCTTCCTTTCAAGGTTGCCAAGCACATGCCTTCGCCACCAAAAAACATACTCTTCAAGCCGCTGACCATTTTAATGTCATAGTCGATACCGCTACTGAACGCGACTAAGCAACCGGTATCTAAATACAGACTTTCACCATTGAGTTCTTTGCGAACCACAGTACCACCGGCGTGCATAAATGCCATGCCATCACCTTGCATACGCTGCAAAATAAAGCCTTCACCACCGAATAAACCACTGCCAAAACGCCGGTTAAATGCAATATCAACCTTGGTACCTAAGGCCGCCGCGAGAAACGAGTCTTTCTGACACAATAACTCTTCTCCGATATCCGCTAAATTTACCGCCACGATTGAACCGGGAAAAGGAGCAGCAAAGGCCACATGCTTTTTGGCACTGCCGGTATTACTGAAATGTGTCATGAATACCGACTCGCCCGTTAACATACGCTTACCAACGCCCATCAATTTAGCCAGCATACCTTGATCAGCATTAGAACCGTCGCCCATTTTTGCCTCGAATATAATGTCCTCTTCCATATAAGTCATCGCCCCAGCTTCGGCGATCACTGTTTCGCCGGGGTCCAACTCAACTTCGACCATCTGCATGTCGTGGCCGATAATTTTATAATCTACTTCATGGCATTTCACAATCACACCTCCTGTAAAAAGCTCGTCGCTAAAATCGTTTATAAAAACTTCAACCCCATACCGCCAGACTGATGACGAACCACCAGCATATCAACCGGCACTTGGTTAATTACCCCCGTATGACGTTTGATACGCGCCTGCACCACGGTACCCACTGGGGGAGGAATGTGATTACCAAAAAAAACAAACACACCACCTTCGGATAAATCACGTGCTTTTAATTCAATCATGCCAAAACTGGGATGACTGATCTCAGTGATAACCTGACTCTGTAAGCGCAAATACTGGCGTTGTTCCAACATCCGATAACCTTCCGAGTTTTTCCACGTTATCAATAAGATAGACTGATCATCGAGAAATCACCAGTTCCAATGGTGTCAGTAAGAGGTATTGAGTAACAGCATCTAACGCTTGCTTGATGTCAGGCTCAATGAAACGTTTACGTTAATTGAAAACATGGAAGAGAGCTATCCGATCAAATCTTTATGCGAAGTGTTTAAATTTCACCGAAGCAGTTACCGTTATTGGAAGGTCAACGCTAAAAAATGAGAGCCTACGATTTACATGCTGATATAGAAATTAAAGCCGCGCATAAATTAAGCGGCGGGGCAGCAGGCTCAAGCACAATAGCCACACTATTAACAAGTGGAAGTTATGATTTAACCGCTACAGGGACTCAAAGTCCATGAAGCGGCAGAGCAAGAGTCGTCGAGGTAACTGCTGGGATACTCAGTCAACGCAGATCCAAACAGCCAGGCTGCAGCGGGCACAGGCACTTGTGATACCACACTTAACCGCAGTACATCGGTGGTGCCAATTTCATCCGTCAAGCATTATCCGGATGGCATTTAATAACAAATTTCCGGAGGTATCTTTAGGGATGAAACCAACAGCAGACAAATCAATCGCTCGTTGTATTTCCTTACGATCCCTTGACACGGACAGCACTGCGATAGGCAGTTTGGGATAACTGATGCGGGCAGTTTCAAGTAGGGCATAGCCGTCAAGCCCCGGCATTCTAAGATCAAGAAAAACCATATCAAGGTCTGCATGTTCGTCCATGACATCCAATGCACCATCATAGTTCGCTGTCTGAAGAATGGTCAGACCTTCTTCCAGTTTTTCAGGATAGACACCAAGCCTTCACGGAAAAGCTGATGGTCATCAACGATCAATATTTTCATTCTTATCTGTTGTTATGATGTCTTGTTTAGGGTGACGAGCAGGCGCAGCAAATCACATGGGAACGGATCGCAGTCAACAATACCCCGACTGTCCCGTAACAAGATTCAAGTGCTTGTGTTATCACTCTGGCAATTTGGGGAGGGCTCAACAGAAGTTATTTTTTAAGTGAGAATACAAATCCGCTTTAGGGGAGGTAAAACAAGGCAGATAATGGAGGAAATAACGGTTTTTCTAGCGGGGAGCTGAGCTTGCCCATGACCACAGGGAATGTCTTGGGTACGACCCATCAAGCATTAAGGGCTAAGGACAGCTACTGACTAAAGCCGCGCTTAAAAATATCTATCATTTGGCGGGCTATATTTTCACTTTCGCGCTGGCTGATCGATAAATTGACTTTATCATCTTCCGATTGCGGTGACAGGCTGCTATTTTTAACTGCGTCATAATCCATAATGTTGAGGGTTGAATTAACCAATATAAACGCCATCAAATGGGTATCCAGATTAGCCCGCAACGCCCCTTCTTTTACCGCCGCTTTAATCATCTTCTCAACTTCTTTGATAATGTCGCGGCGAATAATAATATGCACTGGCCCCAGCTCAGGATGGTTCCATTCGCGAATCATCTTGGACAAAAACAAGCATTCCAACGGGTTACTAAGATCAAACTCAACACTTGCGCGATGAATTTCTAAATAGGTATCAAAAAAATCACCGCTGTATTGTTCAATTGTGTCGTGTAGCAATTGCAGACGCTTGTCACGGATAACATCGATCAGGTAGAAGTAGATTTCTTTTTTGTTTTCAAAATATTGATAGACACTACCTTTGGCAATCTTGAGGTTTTTAACCAACCTTGAGATAGAAGCACTGTCATAGCTATAGCTACCAAATTCTTGCAGCGCGGCATCAATAAAGGCCTTTCGTTTAGCATCGGGTAAATTGAAAAAACGTTGGCTGGGCATAATGGCTTAAACTCTCAAGGCATCGATAAACTAAGCATTGTGGATATTGACAAAGCCACGGCGTGACTATTGGCAATTAATGACTTGGTAGTCACCCTAGTATAAACTAAGTCACTGAATTATTACTAGCCGCAAGCGAAGCCGTTTCTTCCTCGCCTCGACAATCCGCTAGGTACCCGAACCAGAGACATTCATATATGAGCGACCACACCCTCCTAGCCACATTAACGCAGATACTTGGCGCCGATCATGTATTAAGCGATAACGCCAGCAGAGAGCTCTTCTCACAGGATATTTGGGAAGCTGGTGAAACTGTCGCCGCTGTTGTGCAACCAGCCGACAGCACCGAACTCGCTGCCATCGTTAGCGTTATCACCACCGCCGACTATGCGGTCATTGGTCGCGGCGGCGGCATGTCATACACCAAGGCCTATACCGCCACCCAAGCCAATACGGTGATGATAGATACCCGCCGCATGAACAAAGTGCTAACTATCAATGCCGACGATATGTATGTCACCGTCGAAAGCGGCTGCACCTGGAAAGCTTTGGCCGCCGCCCTCGATGGCAGCGGCTTGCGGACGCCCTACTGGGGCACCTTAAGCGGCATCAAAGCCACCGTTGGCGGCAGCATATCCCAGAACAGTGTGTTTTGGGGCAGCGGCCAGTTCGGTAGCGCTGTCGACTCGGTGCTGAGCATGGATGTGGTAATCGCCGATGGTTCTACAGTAAGCACCGGCAGCGCTGCGCAAATAAATGCCCGCCCTTTCTTCCGGCATTTTGGCCCTGACCTAACCGGCATCTTCTGCTGCGACAGCGGCGCTTTAGGCGTCAAAGCTACCGTTAGTTTGCGCTTGATACCTGTCATGCCAAGCCGCGAACAAGCTACCTTCGATTTCACAGAAGGCAGCCATATGCTAGCGGCAATGGCTGATATTGCGCGCAATGATCTGGCATCAGAGTGCTTTGCCTTTGACCCGAATATTATGGAATTGCGCTCCGGCCCCGACCGTTTAGCCAATGATGTGCGCGCTTTTACCGGCGTATTGAAGTCCAGCGGTTCACTATTTAAAGCCATTCGCGACGGCTTTAAAATAGCCCTCAGTGGCCGCCGTTTTATGAAAAACATCGACTGGCCAATGCATGTATTAATCGAACAACGCAGTGATGCTGCGGTAAATGCGGCTCTGCAACAGGTTCGCGAAATCATCGCCAAGCACCAGGGCCGAGAAATTGAAAACAGCATCCCAAAAATTGTCCGCGCCAACCCCTTCGGCCCACTCAACAATATTGTCGGTCCAAAAAGTGAGCGCTGGGCGCCCACCCATGGCCTAGTCCCCTTATCGAAAGGGGTTGAAACGTTAGCGATGCTAGAAGGTATTTTTGAGCGCAATCGTCAGCGCATTGACCAACACGGCATTATTACGGGCTATTTGTTTAACTGCTTGTCCACCAATGGCATGCTCATTGAGCCGGTATTCTTTTGGCCAGAAGGGCTGGAAGCGATTCATCATGACACCATGCAAGATGACTTTATAGCAACCCTGCCGGAACCCGTTATCAACCAAGGCGCCCATCAGGCAGTGGCCGAGATTAAGCAAGAGATTATGGATCAATTTCGTGATGACGGCGCAATCCATTTGCAAATTGGTAAGTCCTATCATTATGCCACTGGTATCAAGCCAGAATCGCTGCAACTAATCCAACAAATCAAAGCGGCTGTCGACCCGAAAAAGCTGATGAACCCCGGCGTATTAGGCCTGTAACTCCCCGTTGAAAATGTGATTTTAAAATCAGCAGGGCTGCGCTAAAAGCGTGACTGGCAGTACCTTCAGCCCGAAAGTGAAATTTAACATCGCTGTATTCAAGTCGCGAGTATAAAGTTTATTAAAGCAGCTGGTATTACGCGGCGAAAATGACAATTATCAATACTCAGGCGCTACTGTAGGCTTACTATTATTAGGGATTTAAATAACGGTGATTTAACTTATGCGATCAGGCATTAAAAGGCGTGAATTTCTACAATTAATAGGTATTGGCACGGCCGCTACAGCACTACAGTTTAGCGGTGTCAGCCCAGCCATGGCGGCACAAAGCGCGCCGCTATATCGCAAATTTGAAGACGTCTATCGCAATAAGTGGACCTGGGACAGAGTCGCACGCGGCACCCATGGTGCCAACTGTGCCGGTAATTGCGCTTTTAACGTCTATGTTCGCAATGGCGTCGTTTGGCGTGAAGAGCAGCAAGGCATGTACGGGAGCTCCGGCGACGACGTGCCGGATTACGGCCCCCGCGGCTGCCAAAAAGGCTTGCGCCACGCTAAATATATGTATGGCAAGCAACGGGTACTCTACCCCATGAAACGCGTCGGTGAACGCGGCGAAGGGAAGTGGGAGCGAGTAACCTGGGAGCAGGCCACTAACGAGATCGCCGATAAGTTTATCGACACCGCCCTCGAAGGCGGCCCAGAAACCATTTCCCTCGGTAGCGGCACCCAAATGGCCGTAAAGCTGGCCTCACTGTCAGCCCTCTACCGCTTTGCCAGTATCACCGGCGTGATGGTGCCCGAGTTTTACTCCGGTGTGGGCGATTTACCCACCGGCGTATATATGACCGTTGGCAAAGTCTATGTCGGCGACACCATGGCCGCTATTTACAAATCTAAATGCTGCTTAATCTGGATGGCGAATCCAGCTGTCACCCGCATCCCCGACGCGCATTTTTTCTGGGAAGCAAAATACAACGGTACTGAAGTGATAGCGATATCACCCGAGTTCACCCCCACTGCGATGCATTCCAGTAAATGGATTAATCCAAAGCCTGGTACTGATATCGCCTTGGGTATGAGCATGGTGCATACCATCCTCGAAGAAAACCTCTACGACGCCTCTTATATCAAAGAGCAAACCGACCTGCCCTTCTTAGTCAATGCTAGCAGCGGAGAATTCCTGTTGGCAAGCCATATGAACATGGTCGACAAGCTAGCGGTGAACGACAATACTTTTTATCTGTGGGACGAAGCTACAGATGAAATGGTACAAGCGCCTGGTACCGGTGCCGCGGATAAGCCGGTGGCTCGTGATCGTAACAAATATGGCTCCTTAGAATTGGGGGATATTAAACCCGCGTTAGAAGGCAGCTGGGAGATCGAAACTTTAGATGGGCCGGTCACTGTCACTACCGTATTCGAATTATTAAAAGTACGCGCCGCCGATCAATCGCCAGAAA
>JBNMPW010000089.1:0-11976 GCA_051277205.1 Oceanicoccus sp.
GTTCGCTTGAAATACAGTTTCTAGTATTAAGCAATAAACCACAAAGGGGAGCTTCAGCTCCCCTTTTTTATGCCTATAAAAAAATAACACGTCAGACGCTTTAACAAACTTTACTTCTTTGCTAAACCGCTTTTGGTATACTCCATGACCATAACGATTATAAAGAATTATTATTAATATTGATTATTCGATCTAATAGGAGAAGATGACTATGTCAGATGCCAAATGTATAGTGGTTGGTGAGGATTGCAACTCAAAAAACTGCGCTGAAAAATGTGCAGCACAAGAAATTAAAGAGTTGGGCGATAGCCTAGATGATAACATTACGTTCAGCGCTGAAGCCGCTAAAGATTTAACTCAAGTTCCAAAATTGTTCCGTAAAATGGCGATTAAAACTATCTTGAAAGGTGCTCGTACAGATGGCGTTACTGAAATTGATAGAGAATTTGCAGGTAAATACAAGCCTTAAATCTGCCTACGAGCATTCGCTGACAGCTAATCTCAGGCCATAAAAAACCCAGCGTAAGCTGGGTTTTTTATGGCCTGAGATTAGCTCGATGAAAATTTTGATCATCAGTCGATCATAGCAAATAGCCAAAGCACTTAGTGGGCTAATTGGGAGGACCATATTCCAAGAGACTAGGACGCCAATCAATCCTCAGGCGCTAAAATCACCTGAATGCCATCGAGCTGTTGCGTAAATTGAACCTGACAACTCAAGCGCGATTGACCTTCTTTAAAATACTCACTCTCACCCACTAACAACTGCTCGTCATCACTTAGCGCTGGTAGTGTTTCCATTACTTCAGGCGCTATGTAGATATGGCATGTAGCGCAAGAACATACACCACCACAGATAGCCGCCACATCCTGGCCGTTAGATTGCAAAACATCCATAATGCTATAACCGGTATCGGACTCAATGACCGCTTCATTACCGTCCCGATCAATTACATTTAATACTGCCATAAGTGTCTAAACCTCTTTGACCTAATTTTGAATAAAACGCATAAATAAAACTTTCTAATAAAAAGCGGCAATCAACGCTAATAATAATTACACCTCTGGCGCAATTAACGGCACCGGATCAAATACCCAACCTTTTTCGCTACGACGAGCCGGCGATGGGATTGCATACACTTTTTCATGCTTATCACGATCAATAGCATCGGCATCAATGCGCCAGCCTTTGGCATCCCAAAGCTTTAACTGCTGGCGATAAGCAACAATCATTTTGTCAGCCGGCATCATCACTTCTGAGGTCATATTATCCGGCGTCAACGGCGGCTGAATCTCTTCCAATACGAGCACATCATCATCAGCGATGGCACCGTTCATATCGCGGATATCTTCATCGTCCGCCACATCTTCTGGCAAGAAATTACACATGCTGACATTAAACGCTTTAGTATTGTACTGATCAACTGGGGTTTCGTACAAATATTGGTGCATCCAATTAGTCGGCGTAATGTGGATATATGTCCAGACATTATTAGGGCCTGTATGGCCGGCCCCAGCCTGCAAATCACCTTCTTCCGTGCGCGAGCTTTCGCCTTTGTGTGCGGTCTCATGGGTACTGGCAGGGGCTTGGAAAGTCAGCATAAAACCATTACCCCAATCGTGCGCTGTCAAATCATATTCTTGCACTTTATAAGTATCGAGACGAGCGCCACCAAAACCATGACGCTCATGTACAAACTCATTGTGCGCAGGATCAATACCGTTTTCAACATTGCGCTCATAGTTAGATTTTAGCGGCCAGGTTTGTGTCACCCAACGCCACTTCTCGTCAGTATAATCTTGACCATTCGGGTTGTTATGGGGGCGCAACAATGGTGGCCGCTCTTCTTCAGGCAAGTCACCCAAGAAGGCCCAAATAACACCATGCTCTTCATGGGTCGGGTATGAGTCTACTTTGCTACGGTTAGGGATTTTTTGATTATCTTTGCCCAAGGACGGAATGTATTTGCATTTGCCGTCGCCACCGAATTGCCAGCCATGATAAGGACACTCAACATTGCTGCCATTCATCTTACCTTTCGACAATGAAGCTCCTCGGTGACTACAGACATCATGCAAGCAATGGGCTTTACCCTCTTCATCACGAAACAAGACAAAGTTTTGTTTCAAAAATGTTACCCGATGAGGCTTATCCGCCGGGACATCGGCCGTCTCAGCCATCGCGTACCAAAAATTAATATACATAGGGGTCTCCAATTTTCACTATCAGGGCCTAGTTTAGAACAACCACTCAGTCTTAATAACGGGGTTTTTGAATGTATAATATTGGCGTTTATTATACCCAAGGGAACCACAATTATGATGCTAATAAGCCCGAGCCTGCTACCCCAACTTTGTTTTTTACATAACTTTACGCTGTCACAACATGAGCTAACAGGCGTACTTCAAACCACAGCCAAGACTGCAACAAAAAATACTTTATTGACCTGCGTCGATGCCCCAGCGCTTCACTAAATCAGACTCAATATCAAACAAATCCAACACCCTGCCTACACTGTGATTGACTAGGTCATCAATCGTCACCGGCTTATTGTAAAAGGCGGGTAGAGGGGGCGCAATAATTGCGCCCATTTCTGATAAAGCTGTCATGGTCCGTAAATGACCGGTATGCAACGGAGTTTCACGAACCATCAACACCAACTTACGACGTTCCTTAAGGATAACGTCAGCAGCACGGGTCAACAGCGATGAGGTCGTACCCGTCGCAATCTCGGACATGGAACGAACGGAACAAGGGGCGATAACCATGCCCATGGTCGGAAAAGATCCACTGGAAATTGAAGCCCCAACATTTTTAACCGAGTGCACCTCATCCGCCAGAGCTTTAACATCTTGCACCGACATATCCATTTCATAGCCCAAGGTAAGCTCAGCGGATTTACTCATTATCAAGTGCGTTTCTATAGGTGTGGCCTGCAGTAATTGCAAAAGCCGCACTCCATAGACAATGCCAGAGGCACCTGAAATACCAACAATTAAACGCAGCTTACTATTTTTTGTTGTTTGATTAGTCATCATAGCCATCGTCACTTGGTAGCAAATACCAGATCCTACAAGAAAACGACCAAGCTAGAAACCATTGCCGAAGCTAAATTTTTCAGCGCTTAATGAGCATAAGCCATTACTTCTAGGCGCTCGGTATCAAGAACCTCAACATAGTGAGCTGAAAGTACCTTAATGATATTTTCTTTTTGAAGGCGGGTAAACGCTCGACTGACTGTCTCCAACGTTAGGCCTAAATAATCAGCCATATCTTGCCGCGTCATAAATAACTCAAAACTAAAACCGCCGGCAATGGTTTGCCTTTCTTTTAATTGCTGTAATAAAAAGCATAAGCGTTCATGGGCTTTCTTTTGACCAATGGCAAAAATTTGATCGAATAATAGCAGCATTACCCGACTGGTAATGGTATCGATGTTGCGCTTCAGCTGACGCGAATCATCGCATAGCGCTAAAAACTTCTGCCGCGGAAACTCAACAATTTGCGCCGGCGTTAATGCTTTGACACTGTATTCAAAAGAATCATTATGGGTGAAACCAACAAAGTTACCCGGATAAACAAAAGCCATGATTTGGCGGAGACCAGTTAACGATGTTCGCTCCACCATCAAGAAGCCTTGATTAATAGTATACAAACTACTCGACTCAGAATGCTGATGAAACAAATACTCATTGGCCGCCACTTGGCGAGTCTTTCCTAATTGATTCAGACTCTCCATTTCGTCAGAGGAAAGACCCCCATAAAGTAGATTATCGGCAAAAGGGGGCAGATTTTTTTCCAGCATAAAGTCTAATCAGAGCGCAGTTGATCGTTATAAGGATGGTAACGAGCTAATTACATAAGTCATGGCACGAGTTTTTGTGCCGTATTTCAGAGGCGAACAAAGCAATATTATACACGACTTTCAAGTTAGCGGCCGGTAATTAATCAAACCCTCTAACAGCAACTTTCGCTAAACTTATGTCGTTTCAACTAATAATACAAGCTGTCATTTAACCTACAATACATACAATAACGGAGGCTGCTATGCGTGCGCCCTGTTCAATCAAGCTCTTGACTCACACACATAAAGCAAGACAAGCAAGCGTTGCGGCTGACCATCTATCGCTTTAAATATGAAGCGATACATATACAAGCCGATAACCAACCCATAAAAACCGCAAAGTTACTTACTACCAATGCCGGGACGGCTTTAACGTAAAAAGCTTTTTATCAACTGCGCTACATCAACAGCGTTATAATCCAAAAAACCTGATCCCTGCCATTGCGGCTTTTCTTCATAGCGATAACCGTCAGCGGCGGTCAGTTCACGAAAACGAGTGGTTGCCGTGTAGCAATCATCATGTGGATTGACCACCATCATAGGGTGCTCAATTTCTAGCAAATAGTGATTGTATTGTTCCGCATAGTTAAAAGCCGCGCGATGGCCCCATTCATAAGCCTCTCCGGCCATCAAATTATCGCGCATACTCCATGCCGCCCAAGCTTGATCCGCTTGCGGCCCACGATATTGCATAATGCGTTGCCACATAATTGAAAACCGACTACCAGCTTCATCCAATGGCAATGGATTTTGATAATGTTGGCGCAGTTCAATTAGCTCCTCTGGTGTAAATATCGGCGCTGAGAACTGAATGATTTTATGCACTTGCCCGGGCCGCTGCCGCGCCATTTCTATCGCCACCATGCTTCCGGTATGAATACCTGCCAGGTCCACCTTCGCCAAACCTATAGCATCGACAAGGGCCCACATACTGCGCGCATAATCTTCAATCGAAACGGCAGGCTCTGCTGGTGGCGGGTCCGATTCACCGTAGCCGGGATAATCAGGCGCCAAAGTATAGAAAGCATGAGATAATGCTGCCATCACTTGTCGCCATTGGCGACCATTTTTAGGCGACATGTGTAACAACAACAAAGGGTGTTGATTAGGATCACGGTTACCACATACATGATAATGGACCTGACCAAAAATTACATCGACGTAACCACGCCGATGTAATGAGGTAGTAGAACCCGCATAGGGATGACCGGCTTTAGAAGAGAAATCATTCATAGTCTATAAAATAACGAGAAGAGATTTCTCCTCCCGTTAGATTAGTAACCCTCACTTTCCACAGCAATAATAAGCTGAGCTTATATTGAGAAAAAAATATGACAAATAGAATTTTTTTAAATAATTGTTAATGTTATAAAGAACAGGAATCCTGTTTTTTGTCTAAATTTTATGGCCGCCAAAATTTCATTTTTATACTGAAACCGTACATTGCAATAGCGGTAATCGATATCCGCGACAAACTATGTATCTCACAGTTATAATACTATAATCGTTTTATCCCTTGCATTTTTTTCTAACAGCTAAGGCCACGCCATTAGCAAAATTTTCCCAGCTTTAATATATTCGACTCGATCTTAGATAGTAATAAGCCACTCTTAAATGATGCCCTTGGTTTTAAGTTTATCAATCACATCAGTTTGGGTAGATATAAAATGACTGCGATCTGGCACCTTGGTTTTGCCGTCTTCGTCGAGCAGACTATTGGCCGGATAAACAGAGCGAGAATAAATGTCACTGAACAATTCCAAACGCTGACGGCTAAATGTATTAAACATACTAGCGCGACCACGATAATGGCGCAGAGCAGTAATATCGATATCGGCATTGGCAACCATGCTTTCACCGGTATCTGCTTCGGCCAATACATGGCCATGAAAATCGACTATTTTGGAGCCACCATCAGTGGAAGCAGCCGGAATATCAATCTCGCTGATACCTGCACTATTGGCCGATACTACAAACAAATGGTTTTCATAGGCTCTGGCCAATTTAGCAGTATTTTTAGGTGTCGCTAATGGGCTGCTAACTTCGCTGGAAGAATGACAAATCAACTCAGCGCCATTTAATGCCAAGGCACGAGTAATTTCAGGATACAAAATCTCTTCAGAAGCTACCGCTGCCAATCGTCCTAACTCGGTATCGACTACCGGGAATAAGCTTTGCTCACCATAAATCTCCAAATACTTATCCAACACGTCGTGAGGTGTTGGTGCAAACATGGATATTAAACGCCGATAGCGCAGCACCACATCACCACTATCACTGATAATAAAACTGGTCTGAAAATACAGCTCAGGGAAATTGGGGTCTAGCTCATAAACATTGCCTGACAAAAACACCTTATTGTCCTGAGCAAGTTTGGACATGGCGTCATACTCTGATCCATCCATCGCGATACAGGCTTTTTGTTTCCATTGCTCAATGGTCTCGCCCATTGGAAAACCGGTAAGAAAATATTCTGGCAACACAACCAATCGTGTATGTTGACCAATAAATGCTTTACTAGCTTGCACTTGCGCACTTAACTGCTTAATGTTTTGCTGCATTTGCGGCGCCACCTGGTCTCTATCGACCAGCCTGTTGACCGCCTTACAATTAACTTGCAAAGCAAGCGCGCTATAGATTAAAGGAGAGCTCACATTATTGCCTTTCTTAATTTATCTAGTACTCACAAAGCTGCGATCTATAATTCTATTACAGATCAGTTCGACATAGTCGAGATGCGCTTGCAGATAATCCTGCCGCTGCTGCTTATCACCATCTACCTGAAGCTAAAGCCAATCTCAACTCAGCATAAAGCGGCTAGATAGTTACAAAATCATTCAACGCGGATAATACCGTCGGCGATCATCTGCTCAATTTCATCACCGCTATAACCGGCAAGCCCCGCAGCTTCGCGCGAGTGCTCGCCCTCTTTCGGTAAATCTTGGCGTACGTCACAGCGCTGACCAGAAAATTCGATCGGCAATGCTGGCAATTTCACCGACTGCCCCACGTTGACGCCGCCCGTTAAAGTAACATCAACCAAACCACCGGCGTTCATATGCTCATCATCAAACAGATCAGAAGGCTTGTTAATAGGCGCAAAAGGCACACCAGCGCGATCTAGCCGTGCCATCATAGTTTCTTTGTCCATAGATTTTAGCAAGGTCGTAATCGCCGGCACTATCCGCTCACGCTGCTTCACCCGTTCATTATTATTGTCCAAAGATGCATCATTGGCAAATTCAGTCAGCTCAAACTCAGTGCAGAATTTTTTCCACAAACTATCGGATACAACGCCGACAAAAACTCGCTCATCGTCACTAGAATAAAAAATGTCATACACCGACCAAGCACTGCGACGCACCGACATTGGCGGCGGCTCTTCACCGGAGACTGCTTGCTGAGCCATATGCTGACCGACCATATAGGCGGTGGTCTCAAATAATGAGCTAGACACATATTTACCTTTACCGGTGCGATGACGTTCCTCCATCGCCGCCATAATACCGATCACGCCAAACATGCCACCGGCAATATCAATCACTGAAGAGCCCGCCCGCATCGGCCGATCCGGTAGACCTGTCATATAGGCCAAGCCGCCCATCATTTGGGTCACTTCATCAAGCGCCGTACGGTGCTCGTAAGGTCCTGATAAAAAGCCTTTTAACGAACAATAGATCAACCCAGGGTTAGACTTGCTGAGCTGCTCATAACCAAAGCCCAACTTATCCATGGCTCCGGGACGAAAGTTCTCAATCACGATGTCAGCTTTGCTAGCTAAACGCTCAGCCAACTGATGACCTTGCTCAGACTTAAGATCAACACAAAGGCTTTTCTTATTGCGGTTATACATTGGGAAATAACCGGCACCAGAACCTTTTAAGCGACGTGTGTTGTCGCCTTTTAGGGGCTCGACTTTAATTACCTCGGCTCCTAGGTCGGCTAAAATTACGCCAACAGTTGGCCCCATCACCATATGGGTGAACTCAACAACATTGATGCCGGCTAATGGCAATGGATTCTCAGCCAAAATAAATCTCCTGAACTTAAGGGATTGCCTTGGATGGCAATCCTAAAACGGTTAGTTGTTATTATGATATAACATTATAGCAATTGATGTTAAGATTTCCTTACAAGGTTTTAAGACAGAGCTACAAAATGACTAGAATTGATATAGAAATCAGTGAGGTAGGACCACGTGATGGCTTACAAAGCATCAAAACCATCATGTCCACTGAGGCCAAAAAAGCGTGGATTAAGGCTGAATATGAAGCCGGTGTGCCTGAAATAGAGGTTGGCTCCTTTGTCCCTCCCACAGTTTTACCACAGCTGGCAGACACTTTTGAAATCGTCGAATACGCTCGTACCCTACCTGGCCTGCAAATCGCAGCACTAGTACCCAATTTGCGCGGCCTTGAAAATGCGGTCAAAGCCGGCGTCCACAAAGTGGGTATTCCCTTCTCCCAAAGTGAAACTCACTCCATCAAAAACGTGAAAAAAACCCATGCGCAAATGCTGGAAGAAATTGGCCGCTGCGTTGAATTTCTAAAATCCGTACCCGCTGAACGGCGCCCTAGGTTTGAAGTAGGCCTGTCGACCGCATTTGGCTGCACTATGGAAGGCAATGTCGACGAAGATGTGGTGTTACGCAATGCCGAAAAAGTAATCGCTCTAGGCGCCGATGAAGTTGGATTGTCTGACACCACCGGCTTTGCTAACCCCGTTCAACTCAAACGCATCACCCAACGAATTTGGGAAAACTGCGGCAGAGATAAATTAGTCGGCGTTCATCTGCACAACACCCGTGGTCAAGGTTTGGCCAATGTGTTGGCGGCAGTAGAAATAGGTATCACCACCGTCGATTCATCACTGGGCGGTATTGGCGGTTGTCCTTGGGCACCGGGCGCCTCCGGCAATATCGTCACCGAAGATCTGGTGTGGATGTTAGAAGCGATGGGCTTAAAAACCGGTATTAATATCGACAAACTGATAGCGGTGCGGGAATTGGTACAAAAAGCGCTGCCAGATGAACCGATGTATGGTTTTGTGCCGGATGCCGGTGTACCAAAAGGCTTTGTGCAAGCCTCCAGTTTCTAAACTCGCCGCCCTGAGCACTTCCCTATGAAGCCGCCACTACGCTCCTGTTAAAACAAGCTTGTTAGGCCAGCTTAAAAGTAGCCACCATATCCATCAGCGAAAAACTCGGTGCTTGCTGACAATGTGATAACGTGTCATCACCGAGTTTTTTGTAAAAGTCTTGCTTCATTAAAAGCTCGGCCGTAGCTTGATCTTTGATATAAGTAATATGGCAAAAATTAATGTTCTCTTGTAACTGATAAGCGGTGAATTTAATATCCCGGTTATTAAAGTCTTTTAAGGCTTGCTCAAATTCTTGCAAAGCCGCCACTTGAGCGGCAACTTTATTACGACCAGTGCTGTAGCGTGTCATGACATTCATCACATTACCTTTATTAGGGGTTTATTCAATCGGCTATCATTGCCAACGTCTGCTCGGCCAACTGTAATGTATAGCGGTTAATTTTTTTATGATTAGGCATCCATCCCTGCAAAAACCGATAAAAATCTGTCCATGCGAACGGATACAATTGTCGCCACTCCTGCTCTAAGGCAACAACATCAACGCTAGGATGAAGCTCTGCCACAACCTCTGCCAGCACCGAAAAATAATAATCCAAACAGGTATCTTGCTGCCGCTCACATTCATTTTCATCCAAGCAACTTCCTAAAAAATAAGCCACATCTTTGATACCGCAGCCAGCGCCGACATATTGAAAATCAACGGCCGCTACGTCGTGACCCTTATCCGCAAAACAAAAATTGGCCACTTTGGCATCCCCATGAATAAAAGTTTGATACGTCGCACTATTCAAGCGCCGATCAATTTCAGCCGCCGCTGCCTGCAAGCTTTTATTATCCATTACCGCCAATTCATCAGGCCTTGTCGCCAAATGCCAGTAGCTGCCTACCGACCATAAACCCTCTGGTGACTTCCCCAGAAAACGACCATGGAAATGCGCAAGCCATGCCAAACATTGACGAATTTTCTGCTCATCTAAATATTGGTGGCGCGCCGCAAAACCCGCCGCATCCAAATCCTCTAACAAAATCAACCCCAGTTCTTGCCCCTGATAACTGACTTGATCGACACCATAGCAATCAGGTACACGGCAATGCAAGTCGCACAGGGGCGCCCAGTGCTGGTACCAATGCATCTCTATTTTATAGGATTGCAACTTGCGCTGATGAGAGCGATCACTGTTCCAACCACGAGGGTGATCCTGCTCGGTGGGCGGTGCTATATACTTAAGTACTGCGCTAGTAATAGGCTGATGATTAACAACCGCCGCCTGTAAGCGGTAGCGTGCAATTTCGCCATAACCACTCCACAAGGACTGAATGACGGATTCTCGTTGCAGCTGACGGGCACCGGTGGCCGCGGTAATAAATTCGTTAATTTTTTGTTGCATACTTACGCCCTATTACTTGCCGACAAAGTTCTAAAAATAGAGTGTTTAGTGACAAAAGTAGTGCATTTTTATTCAAAAAATTCATCTTGAGGATTTATCTCAACAGCCGGCACTGGCTCAAAAGCACTGTAATCATAGGCCGGCATCAGCGGAAGTACTGCATTCAAAGTTTGCAACTTAGTGGCCGCGTCATCCAAACCACGCTGGTAGGCATAAGGAGGTCCATCGCACCAGGCTAATTGATAAGCGGTTTGCGCGGCTTTAATCGCTGCCTTCTTGTTTCCGCAACTGTCTTCTACTTCCGCTAGAATATTATAGGAATCGACATTGTATAAACGGTATGGGCCACGCTCGGCACGCGTCCAACTTTTTTGCAACCACTCGCGAGCCGCATCGAAATTTCCCTGCCGCCGCTCCAGTTCAGCCATTACTCTAAAGTGCGGTAAAATCTCTTCACCAAAATCCATATTGGCGGTATGGACCGCTGTAATATCCAACCACTCTAATGCCTTCTTATAGTCACCCCGCAGCATTTCTATTTCACCTAACATCCGCGAACTAGCAGCCAACACTTTGGTGACGGTTTGCTGATCCGCAAAGTCGGTGCCCTCTCGAGCCTTACTCAATTCCCATGCGCGGCTATGATAAATTTCTGCTTCATCATAATTACCAAACCAAATTGCACTCTGTCCTTTAAAGGTGTTGGTAACAGCCTCTGATTGATCAGCCAATAATTTTTGGAAAATTCTAATCGAGCGATCCATGGCCGCAAAAGGGCGACCGTCGCTGACCCCTCGATGGGCAAAACCGGTTCCCACCCAATATAGGTTAACCGCCTCTTTTATCCGCTTACCAACACTACGCTGTAAATCCAAACCCTTTAAGGCAACGGTTTCAGCCTAACAAAAACGGCCGGTCTGCCGCAGTGCTTTTGAATGATTGCCCATCGCTTCTGCTAAGGCCTCCATATTATTCTCGCGCTGACATACCGCCGCATGACGCTCATACAAACCAATTGCTTTGCCAGGGTAGCCACCGGTAAGTCCATAGGTAATCGGCAATGCTGACAACACAAAAATATCATTCGCTGAATCTTGTAAGCCGGTCGGCTGCTCAACGCCATTGGGAAATAACATCTCCAATAAGCTGGCGCGAATTAAACAGGGCTCACCAATACCTTGTACCGTTGGCTTGTCTAAATGTGCCATAAAATAGCGACAAGCATCATCGTATTCAGCCTGCTCAATCTTCGCTTTATAGGCGCCTGTATGTTGTTGAAAATCAGTCATTATCAATCCTGTTATTAATTATCGGCAGCAACACCACCAATGTCATGCCCAGCTATTATGAAACGGTCATTCATTTTTTTCCAGAGAAGATACAACATGGCGAAAAATAAAGAGTAACCACAGTGATCATAAAGATATCGGTATAGCTGACGCCATACGGCAGTGTCATCAACGGTCAAATAGAAATCATGATGTAAAAACGATCAGTTTGATAAAAAATAATATCACCATAGTATGCTTTCATATATTATTACACACTGTGTAACAGTGATCTGATGGTGATAAAACCTACATCGACCAAGCCACTTATTTTAACCGATGCAATTCCTCGCAGCTGTAAAGAAAAGTAAAATA